>CAIRBY010000380.1 GCA_903876865.1 uncultured Acidobacteriia bacterium | reverse complement strand
TGACCAGCAGTGGAGCGTATGATCCGCATATCCGTGGCGCAGGCATTCTTGCCTGCAGCGTCGAGATTCGTCTCGACGTCTTTTTCCGCGCGCGAGAAAAGCAACGCCGAACCGCCGCCGAGTCTTGTAGGGCAGGCGTTTCCGCCTGCCAACCGCTGCCAGCACCGAATCCCCCTTCGAACAACCAGGTAACCCCATGAACATCACCCGCCGTAGCGCCCTCGGCATTCTCGCCACCACCGCCACCGCAGCCTCCATCGAACAGCAGGCACAAGCTCAGCCCGCGCCCGCGGGAGCGATCGACCTCAACTGGCTCGGCGGCGCCGCGCCCGCGGTCGAGAGCGGCGTGAGTTGGGGCCTCCCATGGCCGCGCGGCGCCGTCCGCCGCGAGCAGACCTTCACTCTCTCCGCCGCCGATGGCAAGCCGCTCCCGCTCCAATCCTGGCCCCTCGCCTACTGGCCCGATGGCAGCATCAAATTCTCCGGCTACGCCACCGTCGCCGCCACGCCCGGCCCCTTCCGCCTCGCCCCCGCACCCGCGTCCGCATCCATCGCTCTCAAGCTTTCTCAATCCGCCCAGGCCATCGAGATCGATACCGGCAAGGTACAGGCGCGCATCCCCAAACAGGGCGCGGCCTTCATCGAATCGCTCACCATCGAGGGCCGCATCGTCGCCCGCGATGCGCGCCTCGCCTGCACCCTCGAAGACCGCTCCACGCCCGGCACCCTGCGCTTCCCCGAATTCACCAGTTCCATCAAGACCGTCACCGTGGAACAGAGCGGGCCCGTGCGCGCCGTGGTGCGCATCGAGGGCGTGCACAAGAACGCGACGCGCGAATGGCTGCCCTTCATCGTGCGCCTCTACTTCTACTCGGGCGCCGAACCCGTCCGCCTCGTCCACACCATCGTCTTCGATGGCGATCACGAAAAGGACTTCATCAAGGGCCTCGGCCTGGTCTTCACCGTGCCCATGCGCGAGCAGGTGCATAACCGCCACGTTCGCTTCGCCGGGGAAGGCGATGGACTGTGGAGCGAGCCCGTGCAGCCCATCAGCGGACGCCGCATGCTGCAGGGCGCGTCCTACCCCGATCAGCTCGCCGGCAAGCGCATCGCCAACAAGGAAACCTTCAACGGCGCGGGACAAAAGCTCCTCTCCGATTGGGCCGTCTGGAGCGATTTCAAACTCTCGCAGACCACCGCCGATGGCTTCACCATTCAGAAGCGCACCAACCCCGAAAGTTGCTGGCTCGACGCCATCGCCGGACGCCGCTCCGCCGGACTCGTCTTCGCGGGCGATGTCAGTGGCGGCCTCGCCATCGGCCTCAAGAACTTCTGGCAGTCCTTCCCCTCCGGCCCCGAAGTGCGCAACGCCGCGAGCCCCGCGGCCGACCTCCACGTCTGGCTCTGGAGCCCCGACGCGCCGGCGATGGACCTGCGCCACTACGACACGCGCGCCCACGATCTCGATTCCAGCTACGAAGACGTGCAGCCCGGCTTCAGCACGCCCCACGGCGTCGCGCGCACCAGCGAACTCACGCTCTTCCCCAGCGCCGCCGTGCCCGCAAAGTCCGTCACCGAACAGCACGTGCAACTCACGCAGGCGCCGCCGCTCCTCACCGCCACGCCCGCGCATCTCCATTCCACCAAAGTCTTCGGCATCTGGAGCCTGCCCGATCGCTCCACGCCCGCCAAAAAGGCTCTCGAAGATCAGCTCGATGCGGCCTTCGAGTTCTATCACAAGGAGGTCGAACAGCGGCACTGGTATGGCTTCTGGAACTATGGCGACGTGATGCACCAGCACGATGGCGCGCGCCACGAGTGGCGTTACGATATCGGCGGCTTCGCCTGGGACAACAGCGAACTCGGCACCGACATGTGGCTCTGGTACACCTATCTCCGCAGCGGACGCGCCGACGCCTTCCGCATGGCCGAGGCCATGACGCGCCACACCGGCGAGGTCGATACCTACCACCTCGGCCGCTTCGCCATGCTCGGCTCGCGCCACAACGTCCGCCACTGGGGCTGCGGCGCTAAAGAGGCGCGCATCAGCCAGGCCGCCTACCGCCGCTTCCACTATTACCTCACCACCGACGAACGCACCGGCGACCTGATGCGCGAAGCCGTCAACGCCGATTTCAAAGCCACCGAAATCGACCCCATGCGCCTCGCCTCGCCCCTCACCAAACCGCTGCCCTATCCCGGGCGTGTGCGCGGCGGCCCCGATTGGCTCGCCTTCGCCGGCAACTGGATGACCGAGTGGGAACGCACCGGCGACACCAAGTGGCGCGACAAGATCGTCGCCGGCATGGACTCCATCGCCGCCATGCCCTTCGGTTTCCTCACCGGACCCAATCAGCTCTATGGCTACGATCCCAACACCGGCAAGCTCTACGCGCTGGAACAACAGGTAGGCACGTATAACCTGGCCACCATCATGGGCGGCGGAGAGGTCGTGTTCGAATTGAACACGCTCATCGAGCACGCCGGCTGGAAGAAGGCGTGGGAGCAGTACTGCCGCCTGCACACCGCCCGCCGCGATGTGATCGAACGCGACAAGGCCTCCGGCGTCGAAGGCGCCGACGCGCAGTACGCGCGGCCCGGACGCCTCTCCGGCTATCTCTACTCGCTCAACCGCAACCCCGCCTACGCCCGCAAGGCGTGGAGCGGAGTCCGCATCCCGCGCATGGGCGGCGCACCACTCGCCGGACCCGAAGTGGTCACCCCGATCGAGGACGTGCTCGCGCTCTCTACCAACAGCGTGGCGCAAGGCTGCCTCGAAGCCATCGAAGTGCTCGAAATGTGCGGCGATCAGATGGGGTGAGACGGGGCGCGGAGGCGGCGCTTACGCGGCCTCAATCTCATTGGCAAGCGTGGTGGGGCAAAGCGTCATACGTGGCTTAGGACTATCCTTCGCCTTGTGATGCCTGCCTGATCTCCTCCACATCCGCGAGATCCCGCATCCTGCCTGCCGCCAGTTTTGAGGCAATCAGATCGGCTCTTGAGATGAAGTACGCAATCTGGCCGTCTTTCGGATCGATCACGGCTTCCACCCGCCGCTCCCACGCTGCATCGAAATCGACGCCATCGATACTCGGGAGCAAATCGATCGCTACCGGTTCCCGGCCAAACCGAATGAAGTGGCGCGGATCGGCCAGATCCGCCGCAAGAATCGTATCCAGCGGCGCCCCGAACCGGGCCAGCGCAGCGTAAATCGCAGCCGCATTGGCTGGGTCGGCCTTCACAAACAAGTCCATGTCCTTCGTGAAGCGGGGCTGCGAGTGAAACGAGACGGCATACCCGCCCACGATCAGATACTTAACGCCGTGGACGTGGAAGGCGGACAAGAGGTCCTTGTAATCTTGGTACATCCGGCGCCGTACCTTTCATCGCAAATGCGGAGAGACTCATTTCGCAGACGGCATCCATCCGTTCCCACGCCGGCCGGCTCTGCCAGTAACGGTATTCCTCGGCCTTCATCTGGTCGATGCCGTCGTAGATGCGGATCGTCTTGTCCATCGGTCTTGCCGCCTCCCTTCAGCATAACGCCAAAAGCGCGGACGCCCCTTTCCAGGGTGCCCGCGCTCCTGGTCCGTGCTCCTCCGAAAACCTAGAAGTACAGCTTCACACCAAACTGCACGTATCGCGGCGTGCTGCTGTTATACAGCGTGCCGAAGTTCGTCGCGTACGCGCTCCGCAACTGGTAGAGTTTGTAGCCGTTCAACGTGGTGATGTCGTAAGACGTCGCGGCCTTGCCGTAGAAGTTCTGTCCCAGGCTGACGCGGAAGAAATCCGCCGGCAGCGCGCCCGAGGCCGTCTTCTGCGCATTCACCATGTTGATGATGTTGTTGTAGAGGACGTTGCCCGGCGCACCCGCCGTGGCGCTGTACTGCGGCTGGTTGTTGGCCGTCGCCCACACGTTGTAATTCGCCGTGGTCAGCGTGGCCGTGCTCGGCGCACCCATGAAATCCGCGCCGCCGCCGCTATTGGGCGACACCGCGAATACCGGGTGGTTCAGCGCATTCAACGCGTCCATGCGGAACTGCAGGCGCCGTTTCCGATCCGCGCCCAGATAGAAGCTCTTCTGAATCGAGGCATCGATGAAGCGCTGCCACGGTCCGCGAACTCCATCCATCGTGCGCGGCGCATTGCCCAACTGCCCCAACGCCGGACGCATGAACGCCCCCGGATTCAGGTACGGCTGGCAACCCGTGCCGCTCGGGCAGTTGCGGCTCCACAGCGGATTCAGCACCGGCTCGGACACATTCACGTCCGGCCGCGCCGCGTGCGTATAATCGCCCAGCTGATTGGTGTCGGAGAGATAGTCGGTGTAGGGGAAGCCGCTGCTATAGCGAACCACGCTGCTCGCGGTCCATCCGCCCAGCACGAAATCCAGAGGCTTCCACGTGTTATTCAACAGCGCCCGCCCCTTGCCGAACGGCAGATCGTAGATCGCCGAGCCGTGAATCACGTGCCGCTGGTCGAAGGTCGAGACGCCGCGGTCTCCGCTGCGCGAGCCGCCAAACACCACCTGCCCCGCCACAGCGCCGCCCACCGGCGTGACCACGCCTTTATCGCCGCCCGCGCCCGATGCCGTATCGATCGACTTTCCGTACGTGTAATTCGCCGTGAAGGTCAGGCCCTTGGTCGCGCGATGCACCACGCTGTAGTAGCCCGCGTGCCGGATGCTGTTGCCCGCCGCGTCATACCACTGGTAGAGGCTCGAGAAGCCCAGATACGGGCTGCCCAGGCTGCCGTTCTGCACCGTCAGCGTCGCCCCGGTGATCGGGTTCTTGCGCCCCAGCGGATCCGTGATCGTCGTCGTGCTGTTCACATTCCCCGCCAACTGCGCGCTCAACAGGTCCGAGTTCTTCGGGTTGATGTTCTCCTGCCCCATGAAGAGGTGGATGCCCATCGCGCCCGAGTACGCGATTTCCATCGTGGTGCTGCGGTTCGCCTGCCAGCTGATCGTGAAGTTCCAGTTGTTCACATACGGCGTGTGGTAGTTCGGCGAAACCGCGTAGCCGCCGATCGACGCCTGGTAGTAGAGGCTGTTCTGATACACCAGCCCGTTCGAAGGCGCTCCACCCGGCCCGTACACCGCCTGCGAAGGAGGCACCGAGGTCAATAGCGGCGGGTTCTCGCCCAACCGCATCACGTTCGTCGGATTCGCCGTGGTCGAAGGATTGGTCGAGGCAAACGCCGCGTTGGCGCTGAAATCCGGCTGCGGCAACTGCGTGAAGCCGCCGATGGGCGCATGCGAAAGTCCGTACCCGCCGCGCACCACCAGATTGTGTTCGCGCAGGAACTTCGGCTGCCACGCGAAGCTGAAGCGCGGCTCGAAATCCTTGTACTGCGGATTCGTCAGGTAGGGCGAATTTCCGCCGATCCCGCTGAACGCGAACGCCGGCACCTTCACACTGCTGATGACCTGCCCGTTCGTCAACGTCAACGGCGTGGCCAGCGGGAAGCTCTGCGAGAGGTCCGGCCGGAAGACGCCCTGATTGTTGTACTTCTCCGTGCGCGGCATGGAGAGGTTGTAGCGCAACCCGATATTGATGCTCAGGTCCGGACGTACCTTCCAATCGTTCTGGATGAACGCCGCGCCCTGATTCCAGCGGTAGTAGTAAGGCACCTGCGTGTTGCGCATGGTCACGTTGCCGTTCACCACGCCCAGCATATAGCTCGCCCACGGAGAACCGCCCGTACCCGCCGAAGTTCCCGTGGAATCCGTCTGAATGTTGCTGAACGCATAGATGCCGCCAAACGCGCCGTAGAGCGGCAGCACGTTCTGCAGCGAGTGCGACATATCCACGCCGAACTTCAGGCTCTTGTTGCCCAGGCTCTTGTATACGATATCGGTGAAGGCGTAGCGCTCTTCGCGATCCTCCGCGTTGGTCGAGCCCGCGCCGCCAAATCCCGTCGCCGTGCTGCCGCCATTGCCCGGTGAAGATCCCGGGAACAGTCCGCTGAACGTCGGCAGGCCGCCCTTGGTGATGTTCGGCAGGCCCAGTTCCGTATTCAGGTTCGCGCCCGTGTAGGGATCCCACTGCGGATCCACCGTGGAACTGAACCGCCCGCGCGTGTAGTTCAGGCGGATATCGTTGATCAAGGTCGGCGTCAGCGTCTGCGTCACCGCCACCATCGCCTGCTTGGCCCAGCTATACGCCGCGCCGTTATTCGTCGGGCTCACCGGCGTGCCCTGAATCTTCACAATCGGCGTCGCCGTGTAGCGCGCGTACAGGCGCGTGTTGGCGGTGATCACCTGATCGATGCGCGCCGTGAACCGCTTCTCATCCTGGCTCAGCAGACGCGGCGAATAGATGTTGGAAATCCCGTTGTTGCCGTTCAGGTAATACGGACCCGCCGGGTTGATGTACTTCAGCGATTTCAGCGCCGTCGCATCCAGCATGCTGGTCGGGATCTTGTTCCCCGGGAACGGCAGGTAAGAGGCCTGGCAATTCGTGGTCACCGTCGCCGTGCACAGCGTGATCGCCGAAAACTGCCCGTTATTGTTGTTGTAGAGCTGATAGATCGTGCTATCGCCCGGGGTCAGCGCGGAAGCCGGCGCCACACCCGTGAACTGATTCACCACACTCTGCGGCAGCCATCCGCTCGCCGTATTCACCAGGCCGCTGAAATCGCCCGCGCGCATTCCGTCCGTCGGCAGCAGGCCGTATTGATCCAGATGGTCGCGCCGGTAAAACGGCTCGAACGCCGCGAACCAGAACGTCTTGTTCTTACCGTTATAGATTTTCGGGATGTAGACCGGTCCGCCCGCCGCCAGCGAAAACTGGTTGTACTTCAACGTGGGCGCCGAGCGGTTCGACGTGGACATGGTGTACGGCGCAGCCGCGAAATCCGGATTGCGGTTGTACCACAGCGCCGTCCCGCTGAACTGATTGCTGCCGCTCTTGGTGGTTGCGTTGATCACGCCGCCGCCCGTGTTCCCGTACTCCGCCGAGAATGCCGAGGTCTGCACCGTGAACTCCTGCACCGTCTCCGGCGAGAAACTCACCATCGTGCGCGCCAGGCTGACGCCGGTATTGTTGGTGCCATCGGCCATCATCATCGTGCTCATCGGCCGTCCGCCGCCCACGCTCAGGTTGCAGCCCGGGCAGGTGGTCACACCCACCAGCGCCGGATTCTCCGTGCCCGCGTCTCCGCTCACATTCGGCAGCGTCAGCGCCAGATCCAGCACGCTGCGGTTCACCAGCGGCACATCCTGAATCTCCCGCTCCGTCACCGTATTGCTCAGCCCGCCCGAATCCGTATTCACCGTGGTCGCTTCCGCGCTCACCGTCACCTGCGTATCCACGCTGCCCGCCTGGAGCATCACGTTGACGGTGGTGTTCGTCGCCGTATCCACCTTGGCCCCGGTGATGACTTCCTTCTTGAAGCCCGGCGATTCCACTTCCACCCGGTACTCCACCGGCTCCAGGTTGGGCACCGTATACGTGCCTTCCTGCGTGGTGGTGACCTTGCGAACTTCGTTCGTGCCCTGGTTCGTGACGGTCACTTGCGCACCGGCGATGACACCGTGCGATTGATCGGATACCGTGCCGCTGAGACTTCCGCGGTTGGTTTGGGAGAAAAGCGAAAATGCGCTCAAGAGCGCTACCGCAACAAGGCGAGTCATAACGTAAAAACCTCTGAATCCTAAAGCTTTGTAATCCTTGGCAAATGGTATTACCCTGCGTCCCCCGGCGCAATAGAAATTCCGGTTCCGTATATCCGTTATGCTGGACAAAACACCGTTCGCGTTAAATATTGGGATTTAACGATACTTGTGTCGGAAACTACGGGATCTGGCGTTTTACCATGACAAACGTTTACTCGGGCAGGAACCACTCGCTTCAGCCCGCCGAAATCCGTAGCATACCCGCGAAGAGGCACTCAATCGTCCCTCCTGAGGAACAGAACTTCGATCTTCAGAGCGCCACTCTCGCATGATGGTTGACCGGACCGGAGCCCTGTCCCAGCCCCGGGTTCGTGCGGATCGCCTCGTCCAGAAACGCCTTCGCCCGGGCCACAGCCACCGCCAGTTCCCAGCCCCGCGCCAACCCCGCCGCAATCGCCGCCGAGAGCGTGCACCCCGTCCCGTGCGTGTGCCGCGTCTCCACCCGCTTCGCGCGGAACTCCTGGAATTGCTCTCCCGCGTACAGCAGGTCCGTGGCGTCGCCCTCCATGTGGCCGCCTTTGATCAGCACCGCGCCCGCGCCCATCTCCCGCAGCCGCGCCGCCGCCCGCCGCATCTCCGCCATGCCGTCTATCCGAATCCCCGAGAGCGCCTCCGCCTCCGGCACGTTCGGCGTGAGCAGGAAGGCGCGCGGCAGCAGCAGTTCGCGCAGCGCGGCGCAGGCATCCTCGTCCAGCAGGCTCAACCCGTGTTTGCT
>CAIRBY010000379.1 GCA_903876865.1 uncultured Acidobacteriia bacterium | reverse complement strand
CCTTCGCCTTGTCCGAATTCACATCGCGCGTGATGGCGCGTGCCTGGTACCCGCCGCTGCCATCGCGCAGAATCGCGCGCACCAATCCCCCGCCCTGCGCCCCGGTGGCTCCCACTACCGCAATCGTCTTTTTGGACATACGTTTCCTCCCTCAACTTGCTGCAACACGCCACTCTGGTGAGCGTAACATTTCGGTCCGCGCGAGTTGTAGCCGCACCCCATCTGGGATAGACTGCAACCCATGGATCTGGGTACGGCGCTCCGCCATTCCGCCGGGAGAAATCCCCACAAGCCCGCTATCGTCTGCGGCGAAGAAGTCGTCACGTACGCCGAACTCGACCGCGCCACAGACGCCCTGGCCCGCTGGCTCCTCGCCACCGGATTGGAGAGCGGAGATCGCGTCGCCATCCACTGGTGCAACTCCGTCGAGGTGGTCAAGCTCTACTTCGCCTGCTTCAAAGCCGGCTTCGTCGCCGTCCCCGTCAACAACCGCCTCAAGACGCCCGAGATCGCCTACATCCTGGGACACTCGCAGGCCCGCCTCTGCTTCAGCCAGCCCGAGTTGGCCCCGCTCTGCGAAGCCGCGCGCGCCGAGTGCCCCGCCGTGCGCCGCATCTACACCGCGCTGCCCACCGCCGCCGAACTGGAAGACGCAACCCGCGAACCACGCGCCCTTCCCGAGATCTCCCCCGAACGCGTCGCCGCCATTCTCTATACCTCCGGCACCACCGCGCGCCCCAAGGGCGTCATGCACACCCACGTCTCCCTCACCGGCGCCACCGAACTGATGATCTCTCTCGGCATGGACGAAACCCACACCGTCCTCGCCGTCACCCAGATGGTGCACATCGCCGCGCTCGCCTGCGCCCTGCTGCCGGGAATCTCCTGCGGCGGCACCGTCGTGCTCGTCCCGCTCTTCGACGCCGCCCTCTCGCTCGACCTGATCGAGCGCTGGCGCTGCACCTACGTCCTCATCCTCCCCGCGGGCCTGCGCTTCCTCGTCGAAGAGCAGGCCCGCGCGCCGCGCGTGGTCAACTCCATGCGCCTCTGCCTCGCCGGCGGCGACACCGTCCCCGTCACCCTGCAGGAACGCTTCCGCGAACTCTTCGGCATCCCCGTGCGCGAACTCTTCGGCATGACCGAGACCGTCCCCGTCACCTGCATCCGCCCGGACGCCCCCCGCGGCGGCTCCCTCGGCCCCGCGCTCGATCTGGTCGATACCCGCGTTGCCGACCCGCTCGGTGTCGTCCTCCCCGATGGCCGCACCGGCGAACTCCAGGTGCAAAGCCCCGCCAACTGCATCGGCTACTGGGACGATCCCGAAAACACCGCCGCCACCTTCACCGATGGCTGGCTGCGCACCGGCGACCTCGTCCGCCGCGATGCCGATGGCTTCTACTGGTTCGAAGGGCGCGTCAAGCAGATCATCGTCCGCGGCGGCTCCAACATCTCGCCCCAGGAAGTCGAAGAGGCCCTCTACCACCACCCCGCCGTGCTTGAGGCCGGTGTCATCGGCATGCCGGACCCGGTCCACGGCGAAATGGTGATCGCCTTCGCCGCCCTCCGCGAGGGCCTCACCGCTACCGAACAGGAACTCCGCGACCTCGTCCGCGGCCGCATCGCGGATTACAAAACTCCCCAGCGCATCTTCTTCCTGCCCGCCCTGCCCAAAGGCCTGACCGGCAAAGTCCAGCGCCGCGCATTGAAGGATTTAGTCGGGGATTTTCAGTAGAAGAGGATCTTGCAGGAACAGAGGGCGGCCGAAACCGCCCCCTGCCGTGTAATACAGGTTAGTAGTGTCGCAGGTTAGAACACGAGCTTCGCGCCCAACTGCACCACTCTGGTCGTGATACCCCGAACGCCGCCGCCGACCGTGCCGAACGTCTGCGAGCGGACGTTCAGATCCACCGTCGCCGGATCCGGGTTGTAGTGGTTCATCAGATTGTAGATTTCCGTGCGGAATTCCACCTGCCTGTGTTCGGCAATGCGGAAATGCTTATTCACACTGAAATCCACGTTCTCTGAACCCGGCAACCGGATGGCGCCCGTGCGCGGCGCCGTGCCGAAACGCCCGAACGGCGTCTGCGCAAAGGCCGCCGTATTGAACCAGCGCAGCCACGTGCGGTCCGAACCGGAGAGGTTGGCGTTCTGCCCGGCCACCAGGTCCGGGCGCGAACCGATGCCCGTTCCCGTCGTATCCACGCCGAAACTGATCGGCGCGGGGAAACCGCTCTGGATCGTCATAATGGTGGACGCCTGCCAGCCAGCCAGCAGCGTACCCGTCACACCCTTGGCGCCCTTGAAAAACGGCAGATCGTAGATCACCGTCGTCACGAACCGCTGCGTCTGGTCGAAACCGGAAACAGACCGTTCGGCCCTCAGGTTGTAAAGATCCTGCACGCTGCCGATATAAGACCCGCCGCCCACCTGTCCGCCGATGTCCGTCGGTCCGGAGAGCGATTTGGCCCAGGTATACGCCGCCAGGAAGGTCATGCCCTTCGAGAGCCGCCGCTCCGCCTTGACCTGCAGCGCATGGTAAATCGAGTTGCCGATGGATTTGTCACCCGTCACCGCGCGCTGGAACAACTGGTCCGGGCGGCGCGCATTCAGGGAAGCCAGTCCCGCCGTGCGCGGGTCCACCACCGCGATCGGGCGGTTGATATCGCCCAGCGTGGCGATCAACGCCGTGCCCTTGCTGCCCACATAACCGGCATCCAGTACGATTCCGGCGAACAGCTTCTTCTGCACATTCAGGTTCCACTGCTGAATGTAGCTGTCGCGCATATTCTGGTCGTTGGAGACCGCGAAGTTGTAGGGGTTGGGTCCGGTGGTCGGGATGTTGGCGAAGACGTTGGAGTACAGCAGATTCGGCGCGCCGGTCAGGTTGCCGATCAGTGCCGCGCCCGCCGTTGCCTGTCCGCCTTCCACCATCGCGAAGATCGCGTTGGAAATTTCAGGCGTGTAGTAAAGCCCGTAGCCGGCGCGAATCACCGAGTCCTTCAGGAACTCCGGCTGCCACGCCAAACCGATGCGCGGCCCGAAGTTCTTGCGGTTCGGCTTCAACAATCCGCGCCCATATGTCGCGTTCGCGGGACTCGCGATCCCCACCGGAACGAAGCCATTCTGTTCGATGTTGACGATCTTGTCGTCCACCTGCTTCATCGGCTGGAAATAGTCGTAGCGCAGGCCCATCGTCACCGAAAGATGCCGCGTCACTTTCCAGTCGTCGTTGATGAAGTAAGACTGCCACGTGTTCCACAGATTGGTGCTGGTCTCCGCCGGATTCAGGCCCGCGGTCTTCACGTATCCCAACAGGAAATCCGCCAGCGCGGAACCCGTGTAGGTGCCGTCGAAGCCGAACGAACCGCGCGGATTGCGCGCCTGAAAGAAGGTCACGTTGCGGTGCGCGATATCCGCGCCCACTTTGATGAAGTGCGAGCCGCGCTGCCACGAAAGCGTATCCACAATCTGGTAAATGCCGTTGGAGCGGTCGCGCGGACCAATGTCGCGCTGCAGGTTGAACAGGCTGTAGCTGCCTTCCGGACCGCTGATGCTCGTGGTCGGCGGGCCGTAATACTTCGGGTCTTTGGAAGCGCCCACCAGACCCATCTTGCCGACTACGTCGAAGGCCGTGTTGTACGTGGTGCCGAACACCTCGGTCTCCGCGAAACGGTGCCAGCCGCCGTGCAGATCGTTGACCAGGGCGTTGGAAATCGTGCTGGTCCAGCCCAGCGACAGGTTCTTGGTGGTGCCCATGTTGTCGCGCTGGTCATTGCCCCAAACCGGCAGACCCGCTTCGAACGTGTCGTTATAAACAAAGCGGCCGTACACCACGTTCCGGTTAGAGAAGGTGTGGTCCACACGCGCATTGAAATTCTTCTGCCGGCTTAACGCGCTGAACGTCGGCGCCAGATAGTTGAAGGCTCCGTTCAGCGTATTCGGCAGCGGCGTGAAGCTCAGGTGCCCCTGCGCCTGGCTGCTCAACAGGCTCTTCGGAATCTGATTATTGGGGAGCAGTCCCGCGCCCAGCGGATCTTTCAGCAGAATCGCGACGCCCTTGTTGTCCTTCAGTCCGCTCATGTCGCCCGCGCGCTGCGCCGAGTTCGGCACCAGGCGGAAACTCGGGACGGCGCCCGCGGCGTTGTAGCCGGATTCCCAGTTGAAGAAGAAAAACGTCTTGTCCTTGCCGTTATACACTTTCGGAAGCCATACCGGGCCGCTGATGTTCGCCCCGAACTGGTTGCGGTTCAGCCGCGCATTCGTCACGCCGGTGTTCGCAATCGCATCGTAGGTCTGGGTCAGGGCATCGTTGCGGTTGAATTCCCACAGCGTGCCGTGCAGGCTGTTGCCGCCGTGCTTGGTCAACATGTTGACCTGCCCGCCCGGCGCCCCGCCGCTCTCCGCGGAGTAGGTGCTGGTCTCCACCTTGAATTCCGACAGCGAATCCACCGAGGGGGAGAAAGAGTAAGTCATGGCGTCATAGTCCATCACCTCGACTCCATCCAGGAAAAACCGGTTGGCGGTATCGCGCGAACCGTTGGCGGAAAGTCCCGTGGACCCGCCCGAGGAATCGGTCTGTCCGATCGAGCCGCGTCCGCGCCGCACTGTGATCGAGCCCGGCGTGCCCGCCTGAACTCCCGGAATCAACTGCGCCAACTGCACGAAGTTCCGTCCATTGAGCGGCAGATCCACGATCTTGGCCCCGTCAATGACCGTGCCGACCGTCGCGTTCTCCGTCTGCAGCACCGCGCCGACCGCCGAAACGCTGATCGATTCGTTCACCGCGCCAATCTGCATCGTCAGATCCACGCGCACCGTCTGCCCCACATCGAGCAGAAGTTTATTGACCTTCGAACTCTGGAACCCCGTCTTGCCGGCTTCTACGGTGTATTCGCCCGCGCTCAGGAACGGTAGCGAATATGTGCCCTGGTCGTTCGTGGTGGTTTCGCGTGACGCGTTGGTTTCCTGGTTGGTAACTTTTACGCTGACTCCGGGAACGGCGCCGCCGGATGCGTCCTTTACATTTCCCGTGAGGCTCGCCGTGGTCTGCTGAGCGGAGAGCGTGAGGGTGAGGCCGATACTGGCAAGCGCCAGCAGGCTGGAAAATCTCAACATAGAGGTAGTTTTCTTGATCATGGAACGTCCCTGAGAGCGAGGCTCTGAGTGATCGTATTATTCCCAGCGCCGGAGCCTGAGGCAAGAAGGATACCGTATCCCCCTTTAAAATCAACAACGTACTCCCCCGTACCGCACGGGGTATTGAAGTGTTCCTTTTGTAACCTTGGCGAATGGGCTCAAAAGGGCTACTCTGGAGAAACCGCGTTCGGAGACATGCAGTCGAAAACCATTATTCCGGTGCCCAGTCAGCCCAGTGAAACGGACGTTCGCCACCAACTCGAACTCCTCTTCGCCAGCGACTCCTTCCGCAGCAGCAGGCGCTGCCAGTCCTTTTTGCAGTTCGCCGTGGATAGCACCCTCGCCGGACGTGCGGCCGATCTGCGCGAGAAGGTGATCGGCGTCGAGGTCTTCCAGCGCAATCCCGGCTACGATAGCAACGAGGACCCGGTGGTCCGCGCCACCGCCGGAGATGTGCGCAAACGCCTCGCCCAGTACTATCAGGATCCCGCCCGCGCCGCCGAACTGCGGATCGAGATGCTGCCCGGCTCCTATGTGCCCGAATTCCGCGCACCCGGCATCGCCTTGCTTCCGCCGCCGGTGGAAACCGCCCCCACCCGCCCCACCGATGCGCCTGAAACACCGTCCGCCCCCACATCGGAACCCCGCCGCTTCGGCCGGCGTTCCGCCCTCGCGCTGACCGGCGCCCTCCCCCTCGCCGCCGCCGCGTGGTGGCTCGCCCGCTCCGGGTTGCCCGGTTCGCGCTTCGAGCGCTTCTGGTCGCCACTGCTCAGCAGCTCCGGCTCCGTCCTGATCTGCATCGGCCAGGCCAAGCTCTACAACTTCCCCCGCTCGGTGGGGCCGGAAATGGAGCGCGCCCTGGAAGCGCAGCGCCACCCCGACGCGCCCGCCCTCTCCCTGGCCCCCGGCGGCGCCGAGGCGCTCGCCCGCAACATCCGCCCGGTCTGGGACCGCTACGTGCCGCTCGGTGACGCCGAAGCCCTCTCGCGCATCTCTATCCTGCTGGATCGCAAGAACAAGCCCTACCGTATCCGCGGCAGCGCCGCGACCTCTCTGGCCGATCTTCGCGAAGGCGCCGCCGTTCTGATCGGCGCCTTTAGCAATGACTGGACCATCCGCATCAGCCGCGACCTGCGCTTCCGCCTCGCCCGCGCGGCCGATTTCCGCCTCTATGTGGAGGACACTCACCACCCCGAATCCCGCAGTTGGCTCGGACCCAAAGACGGAATCACCACCGGCAATACCGAAGCGGCCGATTTCCTGGACTATGCCATCCTCAGCCGGATCTTCGACCCCACCACCGGCCGTCCCATGGTGACCATCGGCGGCATCACCAATCTCGCCACCGCGGCGGCGGGCGAAGTGCTCACCGCCCCCGCCTGGCTCAACACTGCCCTGGAAGGCGCCCCCGCCGGTTGGGACCGGAAAAATGTGCAGATGGTGATCGAAACCAAAGTCATCGGCCACGGCGCCACCCCGCCCCGCCTGCTCGCCCTGCACGTCTGGTAGCGAACTCCGGCCATTTGCCCCTCGATTGGCCCCCTACCTGCTCATCTGTACTGCGTGGAAAACCGAACCGAACCCAAAACCGCCCGCCAGTGGATCAACTACCTCGCCGTAGCCGCCATCGCCTTAGGCCTCGTCTGGTGGATGATGCGCGTCTACGTGCTCTAGGCCCAGCCCGCCGGATCGACGCGAAGGCAACACCTGCACCTCGCTTACTCCGGCTCCGCCCCGTCCACCGGCATCCCGCAGTGGCGGCAGACGTACAACAACATCATCTCGTCGAAGCCTCCCGCCGTGCTCAACTCACCGCAGTGAGGGCATACCGGCTCGGCGCAATCCAACCCCAGCAGCCCCTCCATGATGCCCACCTGCACCACCCCGACCACCGCGCCACACTCATTGCAGCGCAGTTCGACGGTGCCGCTTTCGACCACCGCGACAATGGAGCCGCTACAAGAGACGCCGCCGAGCGCGTGAGGCATCACGGGCATCAGGCCGGTCAGTTCGTCGCTAAACTCAAGATCCACGCCCCACACCTACCACATGGCATCGCCGAATTTGGGATTTTGACGCACCCGCCCGGCGTTCCTGCCCGGCTGAGTACAAGTAAATTCGCCAAGCTTCCATTAAAGGGATTGCACTCCGTTTCGCGCTCAATCCCGCAGCACTCGCTTGGTCAGGTGAAGGTGATTGCGTCCGTCACGGCGCTCGTAGCCGATGCTTCCCATAAGGGACCGTACCAGGTGGATGCCCAAGCCCCCGATCGGGCGCTCTGCGATGTTGCCGCTGAGATCCGGACCGGGCCTCTCGAGCGGATTGAAGGGCACGCCCCTATCGGAAAGCTCGATGCGCACGGTGTCGCCCTCGAGTTCGAATTCGAGCCGGATCGCACCTTCGGCCGGATTGCACCCACCGTGTTTCATGGCGTTCAGGACCAGCTCTTCCAGCGCGATATTCAGGTGATAAGCGGTCT
>CAIRBY010000378.1 GCA_903876865.1 uncultured Acidobacteriia bacterium | reverse complement strand
GATTGACGCCGTCCAGGAAACGCTGGGCGCGATCGTCGCCGCGGTAGCGCTCATACTGAACGCAGAGGACGAGCATCAGAATCACGCCGGGCGCCAGTAGCGCGGCGGTGGCAATCAGAGCGCCGGCAACTCCGGCCACATGGTATCCGGCGAAGGTGGCGAGCACGGCGATTGGTCCCGGGGTGAGGTTGCTGATGGCGACGCCATCGAGAAACTCCCTCGGGCTCAGCCAGCCCAACTCGGTGACGAGGCGGTGATGCAGCACCGGAACCAGCACGAAGCCGCCGCCGAAGAAGACGACTCCCAACTTCAGAAAGGTGGACGCGAGCGAAGCAAGTTGAGAGAAGGCTGCGAAAGCGGAGGGAAGCACGAAGGCGGGGAGCTTCGGGGTGGCAGGTGCGGCAGTCGCGGAGGGGGACCGCCGCGGACCGGGCAACAGGAGTCCGACAATGCCGGCCGCGAGGATCACCCATGCCGCATTGACCTTCCACGCGCCCGCCGCCAGCGCCGCGCCCCCGATCGCCACCGCGGCCGGAGACCGCAGTACATTCTGTCCAAGCGACCAGGCCGCGGCCATGATCAGAGCAATCACGACGGGGCCTAAACCGGACACCACACCCTGCAGCGCGGGGATCGAATGGTAGAGAAAGTAAAAGTGCGAGAGCACCGTGACCAGGACGAGCGAAGGCAAGAGGAATGCGGTCGCGGAGAGCATGCCCCCCACTACTCCAAACAGCCGGAAGCCGACGAAGAACGAGGCGTTCACGGCAAACGAGCCGAGCAGTTGGCCTAAGCCCACGCCGTGCAAAAACTCAGTCACGGTGAGGAGCTTGCGCTTTTGAACAAACTCCTGCTGCATCAGGGCAATTACCGCCATACCGCCGCCGAAGCCGATGCTGCCGATGCGCAGGAAGGCCAGCAGGAGCCCTGAGAGGGACGGGGATTCGGAGCCGGGAACGGAGGGTGAGGCGGAGCGCAGCCCAATCATGTTGTCGACCGACGTTTGCGGGCGACCGACCTCAGTCGCCGCGACTTCTCCCACTCCTTGCGCCCCTGCTCAGTCACGCAACCCGGCAGGATCCGGGGACAAGCGGGGCGGCATAGCGAGATCGTAGCATGATCGGTCCGGTTCGAACAGAGATGGCCAAGCAGAAATCTGCAAGGGATTCAGACCCGCGCCACTGAATATCCCGAACCCGCGTGTCACCTTTCCCACGGACCTGCATCCTGCTCTTCAGAAGCGCTGTTCCAGAACTGAATTATGCTGATGCGAGCCAGTTTTCTCTTTCTCCTGACCGTGCCCCTCCGGGCGCAGGACCCCCTCACTCTTCGCGAAGCCGTGCGCCTGTCGCTGCGGGAGAACAAGGCGATGGGCAGCACCGCCGCGGGGGCGCGGGCATCCGAGGCGCGGGTGGCGCAGGCGCGCGCGGGGATGCTCCCGAAGGTCAATTATTCCGAATCCTTCACGCGCAGCGACAACCCGGTGTTCGTCTTCAGTTCCCTGCTGACGCAGCACCAGTTCGGCGGGGAGAACTTCGCCATCGGCGCGCTCAACCGCCCCGACTTTCTCAACAACTTCCAATCGCAGGTCACGGTAGATCAACCGCTGTACGATGCGGGCCAGACCCGGAACGCGGTGAAGTCTGCCGAGTTGGGCCAGAAACTGACGGGCGAAGAGCAGCGCCGCATGCAGATGGAAGTGATCGCGGGAACCGCGCGGGCCTACTACGGCGCGCTGCTGGCGGCAGAGAGCCTGAAGGCGGCGGAGCAGGCAGTCCGCTCGGCCGAAGCCGACCTGCAGCGCGCCGAGTCGATTCGCACCGCTGGAATGTCCACCGATGCGGACGTGCTTTCCATCCGCGTGCACCTCGCGGCGGTGACGGAGCGTAAGATCGACCGCGCGGCGGACCTGGACGTGGCGAAGGCAGCACTCAATGACGCGATGGGGCTGCCGCTCGATACACCGCATTCGCTGACCACGCCTCTGGCCGCGCTGGCAGTGACAGATCTCGCGCTGGACGGTCTGGAGCGCTCGGCATCGGCGGCGCGGCCTGAGGCGCGCGAGACGCATCTGGCGGTGAGCATGGCGCAGACACAGGCCGAGGGAGCGCGCGGCGCGATGTTGCCGCAGGTGAGTTTCCACGGCGCTTTCGAAGCGGACCGGCAGCGCTTCATCGATCGGGGCGGCGCCAACTGGCTGGCGGCGATTTCGCTGCGCTGGAACCTGTTCAACGGCTCGGCCGATAAGGCTCGCATCAGCGAGGCAACGCATCTGGTGAAGCGCGCGGAGGCGGATGAGCAGCGTACGGATTCGGCAATCCGGCTGCAAGTGCGGCGCGCCTGGGCGGGGTTGCAAGCCGCCCAACAACGGATCACGGTGGCCACGGCGGCCATCACGGAGGCCGAGGAGAGCCTGCGCATCACGCAGAACCGGTACGCGGCCGGCATCAACACGGTGACCGATCTGCTGCGCAACGAGACTGCTGTACTGGAAAGCCGTACGCGTTACCTGGCCGCCATCCACGACCAGCGAATTGCCGCGACGATGCTGGAACTCGCCGCGGGCCGCCTGGGCGCGGATTCGGAGGTATTGAACTAATGAAACTCTATTTCTTATTGGCACCATTCGCGGTCTTGCTGGCATCCTGCGGGAGCGAACCCGCTCGCCGGGCGACGCCGCCACAAGCGGCACCGATAGCCGTGCAGAGCGTGGCCGTGTCGATGCAGGAGTGGCCGGCGAGTTACGAGGCCACCGGAACGCTGCGGGCGCGCACCACCGCCACCGTCTCCAGCAAGATCATGGGCTACGTGCAGCAGGTAACGGTGCAAGTGGGCGACCACGTGCAAGCGGGCCAGCCCCTGATTACGCTGGATGCGCGCGATCTGGATGTGAGCGTGAGGCGCGCCGAAGCGGCCCGCACCGAAGTGGAGAGCACCATCCCGGAACTGGAGAG
>CAIRBY010000377.1 GCA_903876865.1 uncultured Acidobacteriia bacterium | reverse complement strand
CTGAGACGGAACCTGCAGAGCCCACCGGCCTCGATCCCGCCGGCCCCCCGGTAATTGGAGTCGCCCTGAGCTTCCCCACGAGCGACACCGTGCTTGGCATCGAATACCGCGTCAATCGTGTCTGGGACTCGGAGGTACAGGAGGACGCAGCCTATGACGATTGAGCAACTCTGGCTGGAACTCGAAGCTGAGGCGTCTGCAGGGAGCACCGCAACGTGGTCGATGAGGCTCGCGAGTCCGAACGTGGGCCAACCCCTGCTTGTGGCGCTTGAGAAACCGGCAGGAATCCGCTCACTTTTGCTGCCTGTTCCCAAGAAGGCACTGCCAGCACGCCGTGACTGGCCGGAATGCCGTGGCCTTGAGCTCTTCATGCTCGCGATCGAAGGACAGCCCCACTTGGGCGTCAAGCTTCGAGATCCTAATTGTGCGGACGTCTTCACCGCGCTGGCGGAGGACGTGTCTCCCCGCGTAGTGACCGCTCCTGACATCCGTCAGGCCATCACTGCGCTGCTCGACAGACTTCGTCATTGGCAGCACTTCCTCGCGGCCGGCCACGACGGTCTTGGACCTGAGGCTCAGCGTGGCCTTTGGGGTGAACTGCACGTCCTGCGGGCACACCTCGTCCCCGCCCTTGGCCCGACCGCCGCCGTTGAGGGATGGAAAGCGCCAGCGGCAACCAACCAGGACTTCCAGTTTTCCACTGGGTCCATAGAAGTTAAGACCACCTCCGCCAAGCAGCCGCAAGCTGTCCGCATCACGAGCGAAAGGCAACTCGACGACACCGGCACCGGCACGCTGCTGCTCCACGTCGTCATCGTCGATGAGCGTGAGGTGCCCCCAGGCGGCACCGCGCCCGGCACCAGCCTTCCCGAGATGATAACCGCGCTGCGAGCCGCCTTGGCGGAAAATGCTTCCGCTATCGACCAGTTCAATGATCGCCTGCTGGAAACAGGCTGGCTCGACGTCCAAGCGCAGCGTTACGAGACTAGGCGATGGGCTCTGCGAAAGGAACTGGTGTTCATGGTGCAGCCCGGCTTCCCTCGCCTGGTCGAGTCAGCCTTGCCAACCGGAGTCGGCAGTGTTTCCTACGATCTTAGTCTTGCCGCCTGCGAACCCTTCGCCACCGGGATCGCCAACGCCGTCGCCCTGTTGGCCGAAGCCAGCAACACGCCCGGCCAGAGCAGCAACCAGCCAGAATGATTTAACCATGCCAAATCCAAGACTTGATCAATTTGCCACCGACACTCATCAGGAAGTCCTTCAAAGAGCCGGCGAGAAGCCCCTCCCGGAGTTTCGCGAGGAGTGTTTTTTTGAATATGTAACCGAGTTGCTGGAAGAGCATAATGAGGTTTCGGGCGTCGACCTGCTTCGCCCGCCCTATCGCGCGAAGAGTGTTGGCTCGGTCCCCGCAGCCAAGCTCAACGGTTGGTCACAATCCGGCGACGGTGCAACCTTGGACCTTTTCGTAGTCCACTATGGCGGTTCCGGAAACGTGGTTGAAATGGGCCTCCCGGAAATACGCAAGCACTTCACACTCCTCCGCGGCTTTCTGAGGCGTGCCATCGATGGGTTCCACACCAAAATGGAGGAATCCAGCGAAGCCTTCCGCGTATCCCAAAAGATTCATGAAACTCGCGAGGTCTTGGCGACGGTCCGATTGTTCTTTATAACCGATGCCGTTGCTCGCTCCCTTAACCTGGAGGAGAAGGACTTTCCCGGCTTGGAGGTCCGTTATGTCCTTTGGGACCTGGACAAGCTCAGTCAATTGCAAGTGGGGAAACGCGAAGTTATCCAACTCGACCTCGTGAACGACTATGAAGGCGCCATTCCCTGCCTCCAGACTGCTGATGCGACTGGCGAATACCGGACCTTCTTGGCGTTCATCCCCGCTCCCCTCCTGGCGCGAATCTACGGACAATACGGTCAGCGGCTCCTTGAACGCAATGTCCGCGCCTTTCTCCAGTCTAAAGGCGGTGTCAACCGCGGCCTGAGAAGGACCCTGAAGGAAGAACCGCACCGTTTCCTCGCATATAATAACGGACTTTGCTGCACCGCTGCGGAGGTTCGCGTCTCCGCTGCCCGCGATGGCCACGCCCGGCTGGAATGGCTCAGAGACTTCCAGATCGTCAACGGCGGGCAGACGACCGCCTCCATCTACCAGGCCATGAAGAAGGACGAGGTGGACATCAAGAAGGTCGTTGTCCAAGTCAAACTCACCGTGTTGG
>CAIRBY010000376.1 GCA_903876865.1 uncultured Acidobacteriia bacterium | reverse complement strand
CTACGATTGCGAATGGTGGAATAAGGCATGCGGGCTCCCAGGTTGTCTGGCTTCCGGTTTCTCGGTCTATTTTGTTTCGCCGCGTGTGCCGGCGCGCAGCAGTATATTATCTCCACCGTCGCCGGCGGAGCCGCTCCCCCGCCCTCGGCCGCACTCGCTGCCTCCATCGGAGACCCTACCCGCATCGCCGCCGATACCAGCGGCAACATCTATTTCAGCAGCCTGCACAGCGTCTTCAAAGTCACCCCGTCCGGCGCGATGAGTAGGGTCGCGGGCAACGGACGCCCCGGCAATTCCGGCGATGGCGGACCGGCCACGGCCGCGCAGCTCAACTTCCCCATGGGCCTCGCCTTCGATGCCGCCAGCAACCTCTACATCGCCGATCGCGACGCCCATGTCGTCCGCAAAGTCACGCCCTCGGGCACCATTCAGACCGTCGCGGGCACGGGCAAGGCCGGCTACTCCGGCGATTCCGGCCCTGCCGGCAGCGCCCAATTGAACGGCCCCTACGGCGTGGCGCTCGATGCGGCGGGCAACCTCTACATCGCCGATGCCAGGAACGAAGCCATCCGCAAGGTCGCGCCCGATGGCACGCTCACCACCGTCGCCGGCACCGGAATTCGCGGCTCGCTAGGTGATTTCGGCCCGGCCCGCAGCGCCCAGCTCGATGGACCCGAAGCCGTCGCCGTGGATGCCGCCGGTAATCTCTATATCGCCGACACCTTTAACGGACGCATCCGCCGCGTCACTCCCAGCGGCGTAATCTCGACCTTCGCCGGCGTCGGCAGCACCGGACTCTTCAGCGGTGATGGCGGCCCCGCCACAGCCGCGGCCCTCTCCCTTCCCACCGACCTCGCCTTCGATCGCGGCGGACGCCTCTACATCGCCGATTTCGGCAATAGTCGCTTACGCGTGGTGACCAACGGAGTGATCTCCACCGTGGCCGGGCGTCCCGATGGGGAGAACCTGGCCAACGGAATGCTCGCCGTCAACGCCCGCCTCGAAGGCCCCACTGGCATCGCCGCCGATGCGAGCGGCAATCTCTACTTCGTCGAGGCCGGACTCGGCAGCGGCAGCGGACTCGCCCTGAGCGATTTCAAAATCTGGAGCATCACCGCGACCGGCGTGATGGGCACGCTCGCCGGCAACGGCATTCCCAGCTTTTCCGGCGATGGCGGACCCGGCCCGGTGGCGCAACTCAACATGCCCATCGGCGTAGCCGCGAATTCCTCCGGCGGCCTCTTCTTCAGCGATAGCCTGAACCAGCGCGTGCGCGGCGTCTCGCCCACGGGAGCCATCTCCACGCTCGCGGGCAACGGCACGGCCGGCTTCAACGGCGAGGTGCTCTCGCCGAAGTCGGCGCTGCTTCACAATCCGCACGGCATGGCGAGCGATGCGCTCGGCAACTGGTACCTGGCGGATACCGGCAACAACCGCATCCGCGAAGCCCAACCCGGCGGCAATCTCTTTACCGTCGCAGGCAACGGCAATGCCAGCTACTTCGGCGATAACGGCCTGGCCGTCCGCGCCAGCATCAACCAACCCGAAGGCCTGGCGGTGGATGCGGCGGGTAACGTCTATATCGCGGACACGCTCGATCACGCGATCCGCAAGGTTCTGCGCGATGGCTCTATCGTCACCATCGCGGGCAACGGCAGCGCCGGCTACGCGGGCGATAACGGCCCGGCCACACAGGCTCGCCTCTCCCACCCGTATAGTGTTGCCGTCGATTCGAACGGAGTGGTCTACATCGCCGATACGGGCAACAGCCAGATCCGGCGCGTCGATTCGCAAGGCGTCATCTCCACCATCAATACCGGCAACTCCCTGCAGGACCCGCGCGGCATCGCCGTGGATAAGGCGGGCAACCTCTACATCGCCGACACCGGAAACAATCTGGTGAAGAAACTCGCGCCGGATGGATCACTCACCACCATCGCCGGCAACGGCGCCTGCTGTTACTCGGGCGATGGCGGCCCCGCCCTCAACGCGCAACTGAATGCGCCGTGGGGCATCGCCGTGGATACGGCAGGCAACATCTACGTGGCGGATACGGGGAATGGCGCGGTGCGCCAACTCGCGCCGATCTCCTCCGCGCTTTCCGTTGCCGCCGTGACCAATGGCGCCAGCAATCTGCCCGGCCCGGTCGCGCCCGGGGAAATCGTGGTGATCTATGGTTCCGGCCTCGCCGGAGTGCGCACCGTGCTCTTCAATGGCACCGCGGGGACGCTGCTCTACGCCACGGCGGGACAGGTCGGCGTAGTCGCCCCTTACAACCTCATCGGAACTTCGGCGCAGTTGACGGTGCAGGCGCCCGGCGCTTCCACCGCACCTCTCAGCGTGCCGCTCGCGCAGACCGCGCCCGGCATTTTCACACTCGATGGTTCGGGACGGGGACAGGCATCCGCGCTGAATCAGGATTTCTCCGTGAACTCGGCCTCCGCGCCCGCGGCTTCCGGCTCCGTGCTCGCCCTCTTCGCCACCGGCGAAGGACAGACATCGCCCGCGGGAGTGGACGGCAAACCGGCGTCGGCGCCCCTGCCGCAACCGCTGGCCCCGGTCTCCGTCACCGTAGGCGGCATCCCCGCGCAGGTGCAATATGCAGGCGGCGCGCCCGGCCTCCTGGCCGGCATCATGCAGGTCAACGTCGCCATTCCGCAAGGCCTCTCGGGCGTGCTGCCCGTGGTACTCACAGTCGGTGGAGTCTCCAGCCAACCCGGCATCACCGTGGTCGTCCGCTAACCGCAAAGTAGGGCAGGCGGTTCCGCCTGCCAACGCCTTTGCCTTGCCAACGCTTTCGCCTGGCCAACGCTTTCGCCTGGCCATTCTCGCGCGCCCGGGGAGTAGGCAGGCGGAATCGCCTGCCCTACTCTTGAGCGCGCAGACTGGTCACGATGCTCTACCGCCCTTCACTGGCAGGGCGAGCCATTCGCAGTGATGGCGATGTTCGTCGTATTCGCCGCCGCGCCTCCCGCCGTGATCACCACCGGCACCTGGCAACCGTACGTGACGCCCGATGGAATCGTGAAGTAGATGTTGTCCACCGCCGCCGTCTCCGCCTGCCGCCCCGCATACAGCCGCGTGGCATTGAGGCCGCCTACCGTGATCGTCACCGGCACGCCGGCCATATCGCCCACCGCCCCCGGCGCCGTATTGTCCGCACCTGGAATCGGTCCCATACCGGTGGCCCAGAAGATCACGATCTGCCCCGGTTTGGCGGGCGTGCTCGCCAGATTCAGCGGATAGTCCGTCGCCGAATTCACATTCTGCGCGATCGCCAGATCCACCCCGCTCACGCGTTGGAAGAACACGCCCAGGCTGGTCTTTGCCACCGTGATCGTCGCCGGCTGGCTGGTCAGCGAGTTATACGTGACGGTCACCTGCGCGCTCCCAATCGGAACGTTCGAAGGCAGAATCGCGTTGATCTGTCCCTTGTAGACGAACACCAGCGGCGCGTTGTACTTGGTAGTGCCGGAGGTGATCTGAACGCTCACGCCCCCGAGCGAAGTCGGCAGCGGATACGTCGTCGCCTGCGCCGGCGTATCCGGGCCAACCCCGGAGCCATAGATGCTGAAGAACGAGCCCTGCGCCAGGCTCCCGTTCGGCGGACCCCCCTGCGCATAGCTCGCCGTATTCACCACGCCGCCCGCCGCGATCACCGGCGTCCCCGGCGCGGGTGCCGGAATCCCGCCCGCCTGATTCACCACCACGTACTGCCCGGCAACCAGGATGCCACCGCTGCGCGCATTCACGGAATCGTTGGCCGGCACCGTATAGGCCACCGCGCCATTGCCCGTGGAGTTCGTGCCGGATTTCAGCGAGACCCATGTGGACGATGTGCTGGCTGTCCAGGCGCAGTTCTGCGCCGTAATCACCTGAATCAGTCCGCTGGTCGTGCCGGTATTCGGCACACTCTGCACCTTGCTCGATTGGATCAGGTACGCGCA
Organism: uncultured Acidobacteriia bacterium; assembly: GCA_903876865.1. Lineage (GTDB taxonomy): Bacteria > Acidobacteriota > Terriglobia > Bryobacterales > Bryobacteraceae > Solibacter. Next base: position 6,921 of record CAIRBY010000376.1, on the reverse strand, counting down.
ACCCGCGGTGGTGTTCGTGGGCGTACCGTCCTGGTAAATGGTGAACGTCTGGTTGGCTACGCTGATTGTGCCTGTGCGCGGCCCGAGCGTGTTGGCCGATACCGTGAACGTAACCGTGCCGTTGCCGTTATTGCTGCCCGGCGACGTGACTTGAATCCAGCTATCCACCGCCACTACCGTCCACGCCGAAGTTGCCGTCACCGTGAAGGAGGAGGAACTGCTCGTCGCCGCCGCGTTCTGCCCCGGAGCGCTCAACGTGCAAGTCCCCGTGCAGCTGCTCGTCGTGCCTGTACCGGTCCCGGTGCCGGTCCCCGCCTGCGAGACCGTGAAGGTAAGCGTCTGCCCGCTGCCGGAAAGGGTAATGGTGCCCACGCGCGCGCTCGAACTGTTGGCGTCAGCCGAGTACAATACCGCGCTGCTGCCGGTGCCGGAGTTGTTCCCCACCAGGTGCAGCCAGGAAGCGCTGGGACTGGCGGTCCACCCGCACGTCGCCGCGCTCGCATTCAGCGTGAACGCCCCGCTTCCCCCCGTCGCCGCCGCCGCCGCGTTCGTGAGCGAGAGGCTGTATGTGCATGCGGCGGCCTGCTGCGCCGCACTCGGCTGATCGTTGGACGTATACATCTGCCCGATCCATCCGTTCAGGCACTGGCCGTTCTCGTGGCTGAAGCGAAGCCCGTAGTTGGGCGTTGTGCCGGCGGCCCAGCCCTTGTATAGACTGGTGACATCGTAGGTGAGCCAGGCCGCAACGGTGTTCTTGTTGCCTCCGGCGCCGGCCAGAGTCTGCGAGTCCACCACGGTGGCATCGAAGTTCGGTTGACCGGTGTTCCAGGTCATCTTCGATTTGTCCCAGGAAGAGGTCACGCGGCGCGCCGCGAAGACCGGGTCATTGGTGATGCCCGAAAGTCCGGCCACCACCGACGAGGCGGCGTAGATCATCACCTTCGCGCTGGAAATGTTTTGCGTTGGCAGCGTGGAAAGCGAGAATTGCAGATAGCTGTAGCCCGTGGAGTTGTTGCAGGTGCTGGTCTCCATGTAGACAGGGCTCTCCTTGCCGAAATTGTGATCCGGCCAGCCCCCGGAACTCTGTCCCAGCACGCCGGTGTCCTTCCCCGCGTTCGGGCTGCCATCGTCCGTGCCGTCGTTCTTTCCCGGCGCGGGTTGCAGGGTGTAAACCGTACCGCTGGTATCCGTCACCACCAACTTCGGCCGGTGCAGGTCGAGCCCGCTGGCGGGAGTTGTGGAGGAGCTGCCGGTGCCGTCCTGATAGACGCTGTAGGGCTGCGCGCCAATCAGAATCGTGCCGTTGCGCGGGCCCGTGGAAGTGTTGGGCGCGACCGTGAAGGTGACATTGGTATTGCCGGTGCCTGTAGTGGGAGAGGTAATCGTGATCCAGGTCTCGGATGTGCTGACCGCCCACGTGGAGGTGGCGGTGAGAGAGACGTTGCCCGGACCTCCGGTCTGGTTCATGTTCTGTCCCGGCGAACCCAGCGTACAGGTGCCTCCGCAGGTGCCAATTGCAGTGGGAACCCACCGGTAAATGTAGCTCCAGTAATAGGTGGAACTACCGTTCACCCACAGCAGAAGGGTCATCAGACCGTTGGCATCCATCCAGGTTGAGGACCCGCCGGCGCGCATCTTCTCCGGGGCTGGAGCCAGCGCGTTGTTATAGCTGACGGTCTTGCCGATCGGCATGGACCAATCGGTTCCCACCGTGGCGTAGGTAGTGCTGGCCCAAAGGCTCACGGTGGGGAGATTGCTGACCGGCTGGTAGGGGAACATCTCCGCGGTCAGGCTGATCCCCAGAAAGCGCCCGGGAATGGACTGCGTGACCGTCGCCGAGACCGGCCAGTAGGGCGCCACGCCGGGGATCAGGATGGAGGGAGGGGGAGCCCAAACAAAGGTGGAGCCGAGGGTCGGAACCGGATTCACGCTGGGTTCGGTGACGACCACATTCAGGTTGCCTTCGCCTCCGGTGTGCGTATCCGGATAGGCGGTGCCCGCGGCATACGGGGCGATATAGGACTCTGTCCGGACGTATTGCCAGTAGCCGGTCTGGGCCGTGGCGGTAGCGCAAGTCAGTAAGATTACTGCGACGAGAATACACGTAAAGTGAATCCGTTTCATGGCTCGTTCTCCTGGGGATGTAGTTCCGCACCCAAACGCTAACCCCCTGCCACGTCCCGAACCAGTGAGTCACAGTGAGAAACAGCGCGTTTTACCCGCCGTTGCCGCCCTTTCCTACCGGAGTTACAAATGCTAAACTCTTTTTCAACTGTGGCTACGGTCGGACAAGCGGGGGACGTCTCCCTGGAGGCCATCGGCAAGGCAGTCGCTTCCGTATTGGCCAGCGAGGAATTCGCCAAATGCCCGAGGATGCGCAAATTCCTCGGCTATGTTGTAGACAAAACCATCGTCGGAAAACTCGACGAGGTTCGCGAATACAACATCGCGCTAGCCGTGTTTGATCGCGACGCCTCCTTCGATCCCGCCACCAACACCATCGTCCGCGTGGAAGCCCGCCGGCTCCGCCGCATGCTCGCCGATTACTACCAGGGACCGGGAAGCGGTGACGCGGTCGTGATCGAGATTCCCAAAGGCGGCTACCTGCCCGCCTTCCACTTCCGTGAGCTCCCGGTCTCGTCCGCGCCGCCGCAAGCCCCCCCGCCCGAACTGCGCCCTCCACGAAAATACCCGGTCTGGTACGCAGCAATCGGCGTTGCACTGGTGATCGCGCTGGCCGTGATCAACTGGTTTGGCGTATCTCCGCCCTGGGCCCGCGTCCCCTTCTCCTGGCAGTTGCAGGGTTCCGTGCTGCGCGTGCTCGATGCCAAAGGGCGCCTCTGCTGGGAGCAGCCCTTCGGCGCCTTCGACCCGGATTTTGGCAGCCTCGTCGCCGAAAAGGTCCTCATCGCCGATATCGATCGCGATGGCCGCGTGGAAGTGCTCTTCAACCATGTGCCGGGAGGTGGCGCCGGCGCCGGGGGCGCGCTTCTCTGCTTCGAACAGAACGGCCACCTTCGCTGGGAGCATCACTACGGCACAACCAAGACCTTCGGCAATCGCACCTTCGAAGCCAATTACCGCGGGCGGATGATCCGGGAAGTGAAGGTCGCCGGCAAACCTCTCCTGCTCACCGTCGCCAACCACTACCTGTGGTACCCCTCCGAAGTCGCCTTACTGGACCCATCCGATGGGCACATGATCGAGGAATACTGGCATCCCGGTTCGATCTACTACGGCACCCTGGTCGATATGGATAAGGATGGAACCGAGGAATTCGTCTTCGGAGCCATCAACAATCCGGGTGAAGGCCTCGGGCACCCGGGCGTCGGCATCCTGACGATCCCCTTCTCCGCCGCGCCCCGCGTTCAGTTGCCCGCGGACAACCCCTTCCCGCCCCTTACCGGCGGCGGAGAACTCGCCTACGCCCTCTTGCCGCTGCCCGACGTAACCGAAGCCATGGGGATGCTGCCCGTCTTCACCACCTTCAAAGTCGATCGCGACCGCATCACCGTGGAGACGCCGCTACCCCAGTCCGGCGGCATTGTCTATTACCTGGACTCCCGCCTCAAGGTCCTGGAATACCGCTTCTCCGACAACTTCACGTCGCTGCACCACCGCTTCTTCCTGCAGCAACTCCTCGACCATCGCCTCACCGATCGCGAATCCCGCTCTCTGGGAAAAGTGGCCGCCTTCGCCGCCGCACCGGACGGCAACAGTCCGGCGGTGCGGCGGCTCTGGGATTACTAAGAGAAGCTCTTGCCTGCCCGCGTTCACATTCCCGCTTTGCCGCGGTAGAAGTCCTGCATCACAAAGAACGCCTTCTTCTTATTGCCGCGCAGATCCACCAGCCCCTTGCGGTTGAAGTAGTCCTGGATATTCGTCAGCGCGCGCCGCGGACTGCGGAAGTCCATCAGCACCCACGGCGTCGTCCCGCGCAGGAACGGGATCTTGTTCAGCATCCCCAACTGATGCTGGAAGAGATTCTCCTGATACTCCTCGGTGAAGCGCGCCATCTTGTCGCCGTGCATTCCGTAGAGCGCCCCGCCGCCGAATTCGCTCATGATCAGCGGCTTCTCGTAACTGGATTTCCAAGTCATTCCGTCCGCCTTATCCGGCAACCCGTCGTACCAGCCGATGTACTCATTGCAGCCCAGCACGTCGAGTTCGACTCCCAGCGGATCGTCGATCACATCGACCTGCCCGTTGGAGGGCGTGGAGTCGCCGTGGTGCAGCATTGCCGCCGTCACCAGCCGCGTCGGATCCGTCGCCTTCACCTGCCGCGCCAGCTTTCCGAGAAACTCATTCCGCGCCGGCCCCACCGGCGTTTCATTCGCCACGCTCCACAGCACAATCGCCGCCCGATTCTTGTCGCGCGCCATATTCTCCGCCAGTTGGCGGCTGGCATTGGCGAACGTCTCCGCATTCTCCCACTGAATCGTCCAATAGACCGGTGTCTCCGACCAGACCATCAGTCCCAACCGGTCCGCCTCGCGGATCATGTTCTCGTTGTGCGGATAGTGTGCCAGCCGCACGAAGTTGCAGCCCATCTCCTTGGCCCACGTCAGCAGCGTGCGCGCATCCGCCGGACTGAACGCGCGCCCCCCGCGATACGGCGCCTCTTCGTGAATCGACACGCCGCGCAGGAAGACGCTCTTGCCGTTGAGCAGGATGTCCGTCCCCTTCACTTCGATCGTGCGGAAGCCGATCTGGTCTTTCACCGAATCGCTCTCCGCCGCCACCGTCACGTCATACAGCTTCGGACTCTCCGGCGTCCACAGCACCGGCTTCGCCGCGATCGAAAACTCCGCGCGCCCCTGCGCGTTGGTCCGCACCGTGGCGGAGACATTCGCTTCCGGGATGCGGATCGTCACCGCCTGGTTCAACTGCCCGCCATCCAGTTGCACCCAGCCGGCAATCGTATCCTGCGTGCCCTTCTTCAACTGCACCAGATAATCGGAGACGTACGTGGCCGGCACTTCCACCAGCGCCACATCGCGCGTCAGCCCGCCGTAATTCCACCAGTCCGTATTGACGGTCGGCACCGCGTCCAGCTTGCGCCGGTTGTCCACCTTCACCACCACGGAGTTGCCCTTCTCCTTCAACTTCCCCGTCACCTCGAAGGAGAACGGCGTGAAGCCGCCCACGTGGCTGCCCAGCTTCTCGCCGTTGAGATAGACAATCGCCTCGTAGTTCGCCGCGCCGAAATACAGATGGGCGCGCGTGCCTGCCTTGGCCGCATAGTCGAACACTTTGCGATACCAGATGGTCCCTTCGTAGAAGAATAGATTCTCGCGCTGAGAATTCCAGTCTCCCGGAACATCCAGCTGCCCCGCGGTATCGAAATCGTATTCAATCAGTTCGCTCGGCGATGCCGGTTTGGCGTCGCGGAAGTAGCCGTTCTTCGAAGGCTGCATCCGGAAATCGTAGTATCCGTTTTCATACGGGTCCACAATCGTCTTCCACTTGCCGTTGAGACTGATGGTATGGCGCGCCGCCACATTGAACATGGCCGGCGGTTGCGCACACAATGGCAGGCCTGCCATGGCGAGCGCCAGAATCGAAACAGAGAATCGCATATTCTTATCCTTTTTAACTCCGCGCGCGGAAAAAGCGAAGCCCCGCCTCGCTTCACCCCGTGCGGCCCTCTAGCGCTTGGCCTTGACGAAGCGGAGCAGAAACTCCTCCATCGCCTGCTCCGAGGGCGCGTACCACTTCGCCGTGGACCGGAACGTATGCGCGGCATCCGTCGCCGTGAACAGCTCCACCGGCGCGCCGGCGGCCTTCAACTTCGCGACCATCGCCGTGGCCTGCTGGTAGGGCACCGTCTCATCGGCCGTGCCGTGCAGAATCAGCATCGGCGCCGCATCGTGATTGGCGTGGCTGATGGGGGAGGCGTCCTTGCACATCGCCATGCGCTCTTCGCACTTGCCGCCGAGGAATCGCGTAGTCGAATCCCTCCTGGCGAGAGCCGTCAGGTCCAGCACCGGATTGAACGCCACCACCGCCGTGACCTTGGAAGAGAACTGCTTGCAGCAGCCATCGCCTTCGAGCGCCGCCTCTCCGCCCGTCACACCCAGCATCGTAGCCAGATGCCCGCCCGCCGAACTGCCCGCCGCAAAGATGCGCTCGGTGTCGATGTGATACTTCGCCGCATTCGCGCGCAGCCAGCGCACCGCCGCTTCGGCATCGGAAACCGCCGCCGGATACGGAGCCTCCTTCGCCACCCGATACTCGATGGCGAAACCGACCATGCCGAGCGCCGCCATGTGCGCCGCCTGCCGCCGCAACTGTGCGCGATTGCGATCCGTGAATCCGCCGCCGTGCAGAAACACGATCGCCGGGAACGGCCCGTTGCCGTTCGGCAGGTAGAGATCCGCCTTCAACTCGAAGCCCCTGCGGGTTCGCCCACACCATGCCATCGATCACCTGGTAGGCCGGCGTCTGCACCGCGCCGCGGTCCGGCGAAGCAGGCAGCGAGGTGCCTGTGAGGTCCCGCCCCCCGCTCCCTGCGATCTTCACGCCGGATGTCGCGCACGGAGATCCCGCCTTCAAGCGGTATGCCGAGAGCCCGGCCATGCCTTCACCCGCCGGAGCAGCCGCGGAGAACTGCGGATCGCCCACGATCTTTCGCGCATCGGTCAGGTCCGCCGGTGGCGCGTTGCCGCCAAAGCAATTCGCTTCGAATGAGTAATTGGTGCCCTTGCCCCACAGATACCGGAATCTGCCCAAGGGCCTCGAACTGAAGATGCAGCCGGTGCAGAAATCGGTGCCCATGGGCACCCTGGAAAGCCTGGCCAAGGTAATCGCCACCCTCGAAGGCATGCGCGCCGGTTTCCGCATCCTGCCCGAAACCAGTTCCCCCCTGACCGCCCTGCGGCGCCGCAACGCCGTGCTCTTCGGCTCGCCGTGGTACAGCCG
>CAIRBY010000375.1 GCA_903876865.1 uncultured Acidobacteriia bacterium | reverse complement strand
CCCGCGTCGCCGTCACGTATTCGACAATTGGCAACAGCCGTTCCCGGCAGACACGTTTCATCATCTCCTTGTCCATGCCCACGGCGGAGGCCAGCACGCCCGCGCCTACATACGCCAAGTCGGCGAGTTCCAGCAATCCCTGCACTGTGCCGTCTTCCCCAAACGTGCCGTGCAGCACCGGGAAGACCACGTCGATCCCGGGATGGGCATTCGGCTCGGGCAAAATCGGGCCGGGGTTCCACTTACCCTCCTTGTCGATGAAATACTCGACCGTCTCGTACCTTTCCGGGTCCAGCCCCGCCAGCACAGACTTCGCGGAGCGGACCGAAACTTCGTGTTCCCCGGTGCGTCCGCCGTAAATCACGGCAACTCGTAATTTCATAGAATTCGTTTTCCCAATCCGGAAAGAATCAACTCCACGGCGAAATCGGCGGTGCGGTTGCGTTCGTCGATCACGGGATTCACCTCCACCACTTCCATGGAGACCATCTTCCGCGAATCACAGATCATTTCAAGGGCCAAATGCGCTTCGCGGTATGTGGCGCCGCCGCGAACGGGCGTGCCCACGCCGGGCGCGTCCAGCGGATCGCAGAAATCCATATCGAGCGAGAGGTGCAGTCCGGCGGTGCCGTCGCTCGCGATGCGGATCGCCTCTTCCATCACCGTGCGCAGTCCGCGCTCGTCGAGATCGCGCATGGTGAAGGCGCGCACGCCGGAATCGCGCACCTGCGGCTTCTCCGTCGCATCCACATCGCGCAGTCCGATGATGACGGTGTTCGCCGCTGACACCTTCGCTCCGTAGCCAAGCAGCCCAGCCAGTTGGGGCGGGCCATTGCCGAGGATGCACGCGAGCGGCATGCCGTGCACGTTGCCCGAGGGGCTGCTCTCCGGCGTGTTCATATCCGCATGCGCATCCAGCCAGATCAGGCCGATCTTCTCGGAGCGCGCGCGGAAATGGTTGGAGACTCCGGCGACCGTGCCGACCGCGACCGAGTGATCGCCCCCCAACACCAGCGGCAGGTGGCCGCGACCGAGCGCTTCGGAGACGCGCCCGGCCAGCGTGCCGCAAGCCTCCGCAATCAGCCCCGCGTATTTCGCGCTCGCGTCGCCCTGCGGCCAGGCCTCTTTCTGCTCTACCGGGATGTTGCCCCAGTCCTCTACTTCGTACCCAAGTGAGGCGACGCGCGCATTCAGATTGGCCACGCGCAGCGCCGAAGGACCCATATCCACGCCGCGACGGTCCTGCCCGAGATCGAGCGGCGCGCCGATGATGGCAATGTGAGAACGAGGCATAAGTGCACTTCTATTGTAACGGGAGGGTGGGCGCGGCCACGCTGTCCCACTCTCGCGCAATGATATACAATCGCCCGCATGGCCTTCGATCCATCGTCTCCCCTCGCCCGCCGCGCCTTCCTCTCAATTAGCGGCATGACCGCGGGCCTCGCGGCCGCGCAGACGCTGCCCCGGGACTGGACCAATAGGGAACCGGTCCGCTATCCCGATCCCGATATCGTCGCGCTCGATAAGAGCTTCGCCAAATACCAGCTCTTCAATGCCGTCATCTACCGCCATTACACCGGCACCCGCTGGGCCGAGGGTCCGGCGTGGTGTGCGCAGGGCCAGTATCTGGTGTTCAGCGACATTCCCAACAACCGCCAGTTGCGCCTCACTGAGGAAGACGGGCACGTCAGCACCTTCCGCAGCCCCTCCGGCTACAGCAACGGCAACACCTTCGATTTCGAGGGCCGCCAGCTCTCCTGCGAGCACCTCGGCCGCCGCGTGGTCCGCTACGAGCACGATGGCAGCCTCACCGTGATCGCCGACAAGTTCAACGGCAAGCCCTTCAATTCGCCGAATGACGTGGTGGTGCATCCCGATGGCGGCATCTGGTTCACGGACCCGCCCTATGGCATCGGCGGCAGCTACGAGGGCTTCCCCGCGAAGCAGGAGTTGAAGGAGGCTGTCTACCGCGTGGATGGCAAGAGCGGCCGGGTCGAGATGATGACGGATGCGCTCGATAAGCCCAACGGCCTCTGCTTCTCGCCCGACTATCAGCGGCTATACGTGGTGGATACGGGAACGCCGCACGATATTCAGGTGTTCGCGCTCAGTGGCAACAAGCTCTCCGCCCAGCGCCGGTTCACCGACATGAAACTGCACGGAATTTCCGGCGGCTCCGATGGCATCCGCGCCGATGTGGATGGCAATATCTGGGCCGGAGCAAACGGCGGACCGGGCTACGACGGCGTGCACGTCCTGAACCCCGCCGGACAGTGTATCGGGCAGATCCGGCTGCCCGAAATCTGCGCCAATCTCTGCTTCGGCGGCCCTAAGCGCAATCGCCTGTATATGGCCGCGAGCCAGTCGCTCTACTCCGTCTTCGTCGGCACCCGCGGAGCGCACGTCACCTAAAACTCGGCGTTACCCGGCGTCCTCGGGAACGGAATCACGTCGCGGATATTCTTCATCCCCGTGAGGTACATCAGCATGCGCTCGAAGCCCATGCCGAAGCCCGCGTGCGTCACCCCGCCGAAGCGGCGCAGGTCCAGATACCACCAGTACGCCTCTTCCCTCAGCCCGTGCGCGGCCATCTCGCGGATGCGCTCCAGGAGCACGTCGTAGCGCTCTTCGCGCTGGCTGCCGCCGATGATCTCCCCGATGCGCGGAGCCAGCACATCCATCGCCGCCACCGTCTTGCCATCCTCGTTGGCGCGCATGTAGAAGGCCTTGATCTCTTTCGGATAGCCCGTCACGATCACCGGCTTACGGAAGACCTCTTCAGTCAGGTAGCGCTCGTGCTCGCTCTGCATATCCGCGCCCCAATGGGTGGGGAACTCGAATGTCTTGCCGGACTTGTTCAGCAGGTCGATCGCTTCCGTGTACGTGATCCGCTCGAAGCTCGAATTCATCAGCCCGTCGAGCGTCTTGCGCAACTCGGGGTCGTACCACTTGGCCAGGAAATCCAGGTCAGGACCGCACGTATTGGTCACGTACTCCACCTGGCTTTTCAGGAAGGCCTCGGCCAGATCCTGATTGTCGTCGAGATCGCAGAACGCCATCTCCGGCTCGATCATGTAGAACTCGGCCAGGTGGCGCGGCGTATTGGAATTCTCGGCGCGGAAGGTGGGGCCGAACGTGTAGACGTTGGCGAATGCGTGCGCGAAAATCTCCGCCTCCAACTGTCCGCTCACGGTCAGGTAGGTATGCTTGCCGAAGAAATCGGACGTGAAATCGGCAGGCTTGCCACTCTTCCCCAACCCGTCCAGATCGAGCGTCGTCACCTGGAACATGCTGCCCGCGCCCTCCGCGTCGGACGCGGAAATCACCGGCGTATGCACGTACATAAACCCGCGGTCCTGAAAGAACTTGTGGATCGCCACGGCCAGAGCGTTGCGCACCCGGAACACCGCTCCGAACGTGTTGGAGCGCGTGCGCAGGTGCCCCAGCTCGCGCAGCGTCTCGAGCGTATGCTTCTTCTTCTGCAGCGGATAATGTTCCGGGTCGGCGGTGCCGTGAATAGTCACGGTGCGCGCCTTCAACTCCACCGCCTGCCCTTTGCCCATGGAAGCGACCAGTTCGCCTTCCACGCTGATGCAGGCGCCGGTGGTGATGGTGGCCACCGCTTCGGCGGGGATCACCCCGTCATCCAGCACGATCTGCAGATCCACGGCGGAGGAGCCGTCGTTGAGCTGAATGAAGTGGACGTTCTTGCTGTCGCGGCGGGTCTTCACCCAGCCCCGGGCGGTGACGCTCTCTCCGGGGGCGCGTTGCAGCAGGCTCCGTACGTAACTGTCAGGTTGAATCATTTGGTTGAGGTCTTCCCGTTACTCTGCTTACTGTTACTGCGCTTCCTGTCCCTGTGCTTCCAACCGCTCGAACACCTGCATCGCGCTCTCTAGCGGATTGGTGTACTCGGGCTTCTCTTTCAGCTCGAGCACCAGCGGATACTGTTGCTCGCGGCTGCGCAGCAATTGCATCGTATTCTTCCAGTCGATGGTGCCGCCCTCGGCCACTAGCGGGAAGAGATGGTTGTCGTCCGTGCCGTTGTTATCGTGCACGTGGGTGGATCGGATCCGGTCCCGCATCAGCAGGAACTCGTGCTCCACGCCCGCGCCCATGTGCGCGTGGCCCGTATCGAACACGTAGTTGAGGCCGAGATGCGTGAGCTCTTCGAACTGCACCAGCTTCTCCGCGCTGGAAAGTTCGTTGGGAATGTTCTCCAGCAGAATCTCCACGCCGCGTCCGCGCGCGAACAGGTTGAGTTCCTCCAGCGCCGCGAATGCCGCATCGAACTTGCGCATGTCGAACTCTTCGCCGCCCACGCCCATGTGCTGGATCAGGTACCGGAACGGGATGGTCTCGGCGATCTCGATCGTGCGCTTGATCTCGTCCACCATCTGCAGGCGCTTGCTCTTCACCGGTTCCGTGATCGTTACTACCGCCTGCGGACCGGACCGCCCCCAGATCTCGTCGTTATACATCGGCGAGTGCAGCGAGTGGAGTTTCAAATCGGAATCGCGGAACCAGTGGCCGAGTTCCCCGATCTGCGCCTTATCGCGATAATCCAGATGCTGGCGGGCGCAGAAAATCTCCACTGCCGGAACCCCGAGATGTTCGATCTTGCCCAGCAGCGAAGAGGTCAGCCGGTGATTCACGAACAGGTGCGTGGAGAGTACGTGGTTCATTGCTCTAGTGCCCTTCCGCCGTTCCCTCTGTGCGAGGGTCGGCAGCCCCTTCCAGCCATCCATTGTTCCAGTGGATGGCGGCGGCTTCACCCTGTGCGGCGACGCGCTTTACCGTGTAGCCGCGCTTTTCCAACAGCGCGACCGTATCCGGTGAGATGCCCGCTTCCACGCGCAGTTCGTCCGGCAGCCACTGGTGATGGAACCGCGGCCAGTTCACGGCCTCCTGCACGTTCATGTTGAAATCGAGCACGTTCACAATCACTTCCAGAACCGTGTTGATGATGGTCGGGCCGCCCGGCGAACCCACCACGAGCACCGGCTTGCCGTCCTTCAGTACGATCGTCGGCGTCATCGAAGAGAGCGGCGTCTTGCCCGGCGCGATCGCGTTGAATTCGCCCTGCACCAGGCCGTACATATTGGCTTCGCCCGGCTTCGGCGCGAAATCGTCCATCTCGTTGTTGAGCAGGAAGCCCAGCCCCGTCGCCGTCACTTTGCTGCCGAAACCGCCGTTCAAGGTGTAGGTCACCGACACCACATTGCCTTCTTCATCGGCCACGCTGTAGTGCGTGGTTTCGTTGGATTCGTGCCCGGTGAACACCGTCGCCTTGATCTGGCTGCTCGGCGTGGCGCGTTCCGGATCGATCGACGCGCGCTGCTTCTCGATGTACTTCGGCGCCAGCAGAGACGTCAGCGGCACCTTCACGAAATCCGGATCGCCCAGGTGTTCGGAGCGGTCGGCGAAGTACCGCCGCATCGCTTCGGTCATGTAATGCAGCACCGTCGCGGAACCGGCGCCCGCCTTCTCATAGCCCGTTCCATCCAGCATTCCGAGCATCTGCAGAATCCCCACGCCGCCCGAACTCGGCGGAGGCGCGGTCACAATCGTGTACCCGTGATACGTGCCGTTGAGCGTCGCCCGCTCGTGCACTGTGTAGCCCTTCATATCGGCTTCGGTGATCAAGCCGCCGTGCGCCGCCATATCTTTCGCCAGCAGGCGCGCCGTCTCGCCCTCGTAGAAATCCTTCGAGCCGAGTTTCTCGATGCGCCCGAGCGTCGCCGCGAGTTCCGGCTGCGTCAGCACTTCGCCCACTTCGTAGAACTTGCCGTCCTTCAAAAAGATGCGCTTGGATTCCGGGAAGCCCGCCAGACCGCGCTGCCCGCGCAGAGAGTTGGCCAGCGCGTAAGAGAGCGGGAAGCCCTTCGACGCCAGTTCATACGCCGGATGCACCAGTTCCGCCCACGGCTTCTTGCCGTACTTCTTGTTGGCGTACTCCAGTCCGCGCACCGTGCCCGGGATGCCCACCGCGCGGTACCCGGTCACCGAATCCTGCGTGGCCTTGCCATTCGCGTCCAGGTACATGTTGCGCGAAGCCGCTGCCGGCGCATGTTCGCGGAAATCGATGAACGTGGTGCGTCCGTCCGCCAGGCGGACCAGCATGAAACCGCCCCCGCCGATATTGCCCGCGCTCGGATGCGTCACCGCCAGAGCCAGTCCCACGGCCACCGCGGCATCGATCGCGTTGCCGCCGTTCTTGAGAACTTGAAGCCCCGCCGCGGTGGCGTGGCGTTCCCGTGTGACCACCATGCCGTGGCGGGCGCGCACGGGTTGTGCGCTCCAGACGGGTACGGTGGTAAAGACCAATAGCAGGGCGAGTGTACGGCGCATCACTCGATTCTACTATGTGGCCCACTGCCGGGGACGGCGATCTCGGCGCGCTATGCCCGGCGCCGGCGAATCTGGCTCAACCCGATCAGCGTCGCTCCCATCGCCGCAAGCGCGATGCTGGCCGGTTCCGGCGCCGAGGAGGGCGGGATCGGGTCCGGGCTCAATGTCATGAAGTCCTGGATGGATGGGTTGTCCGGCACGAAGATCAGCGTCTGGGAGAAGTTAGCCGCGTGCAGAGTCCCCGAATTGTACGCGTTCTGAGCCTGCAGGATCCAGGGCTGAGCCGCCGGGTCCACCGGAACATCCCCCGGCGTCGTGTCCATGATCTGCCAGATGGCGAAAGAGATCGGTCCCTGGTACAAGCTCGTGCTCGCGCTGCTCCCGCCCAGTTGATAGAGCGCGTCGGAGAGATACCCCGCTTCCAACTGCTGCTGCAAAGACTTGCCCGGAATCGCATCGCCGATGTTGTAGAGCGTACCGCTATACGTCCCGCCCCAATTCGCGCCCTTCACGTAATCGATGCAGAAGAATCCGAACAGATCGCCGGAGACGTTCGCGCCGAGAAACCCCGGGTACGGACCGACCGGATCGGTCACATACTGCCCGCCAGGCGTCTGGAACGTGTAGTTCTGGTGCGGATCGTTCAATAGTCCGAAGGTGATGCTGCCGGCGTAAAGCGGAGCGCCTAAGCTGAACAAAGTGAAGGCCAAGGCCGTAAAGTAAGAAAGTCGCATAGAGTCGGGGCGTGTTGTCTGAGTCCCAGTATGCAAGCCCGGAAACCAATCCGACAGTCCTGCGGGTAACGGGTCAGGTACTTCTTGCTAACCGAAGTTAACGCCGCCGCTTCCACTCAAACAACACAATCCCCGTCGCCACCGATACGTTGAGCGAAGAGATCTTCCCCGCCAGCGGAATCCGCACCAGCATGTCGCAGTGCTTGCGCACCTGCTCGTGCAGTCCCTTGCCCTCGCCGCCCAGCACCAGCACCGAACGCTCCGCGTATTCCACCTTGTCGTAATCCACCGTGCCGCGCTCGTCCAGGCCGTAAATCCACATCCCGCGCTCTTTCAACTCTTCGAGCGTGCGGTTGATGTTCGTGACCCGCACTACCGGCAGGTGCTCGATCGCCCCCGCCGCCGCCTTCGCCACCACGTCCGTGATGCCCACCGCGCGCCGCTCCGGGATGATCACCGCCCCCGCGCCCGCGGCGTGCGCCGTGCGCACGATCGCGCCCAGGTTGTGCGGATCCTCCACGCCATCCAGCACTACCAGCATCTGGCTCGATGCCACCGATTCCAGATCGGCGTATTTGCGCGCCGCCCCCAGCGCAATCACGCCCTGATGCGCCGCGCTGCTCGCGAGCTTATCCAGCGCCGCCCGCGGTTCGAACCGCACCGGCACGCTGGCCCGCCGCGCCAGGTCGATGATCTCCTGCAATCGCGGACCGCCCGCGCCCTGCGCAATCATGATCCGCTCCAGCGGATTGCCCGCCCGCAGCGCCTCCGCTACCGGATGAATCCCACTCAGAATCGCCATGGCCGCGCCTTACGGCAGAATCTCCAGGCCATTGTTGAAGCGGTTGGTGAAATTCGCCATCGCGATCACCAGCGTGATCTCCACCACCTGCTCGTGCGTGAAATGGTGGAACAGCTCTTCCCTCGTGGTGGATGCGTGCGCGCTCGTCGTCAACTCCCGCGCGTAGTGGATCGCGGCCCGCTCCGCGGTAGTGAAGTTCTCGTCCCGCCCCGCTTCAAGAGCTTCCAGTTCCGCCTCCGTCACGCCTGCCTTCTTCGCACCCGGCAGGTTACTCGCGATACAGAAGGCGCAGCGGTTGGTGTACGAAGTTGCCAGATACAGCAGCGATTTCAGGCGCCGTTCCACCGAACCGGGCCCCACAATCGCGCCATAGAATGGCACGAACCCCTTCAATGCCTCGGGGCGGTTCGCCATCGCGCGCAGAAACGCGTTGGGCGCTTTCGCCTT
>CAIRBY010000374.1 GCA_903876865.1 uncultured Acidobacteriia bacterium | reverse complement strand
CTGGTGCGGATGCCAGTCAGCGAGTTGGGTCCGTAGACGCCGCTGAAATTGATGTACTGGAAGTAGTTCTGCGCGGCCGTAGTCTGCGTGACCACGTTCGAAATATCGAAGCCGTAGGTGACGCCGACGCGGGCGAAGCTGCGCTTGATCGGGTAGCTGGCCGAAACCGATAATCCGTGGCTATTCTGCGTGTAGTTCAGCAGGTTGCTCGAGCCCAGCTGATTGTAGAGCGGGATCAGGTTGCTGCCGGAGAGAATCGACGCCTCGCGTCCCTGATTGAAGTTGAAGCGGCGCAGGTAAACCACGAAGCCCAACTGCAGCGGACGGTCCAGGAAGTAGGGTTCGGTGAAGCCCAGGCTGACATTGCGGGTGCGCGTGCCGAGCTGGCTTTCGAGCGAAAGCGTTTCGCCCAGACCGAGGAAGTTGTTGGTGGAGTAGTTGAAGCCGACGAAGCTGCCGGCGATACCGCTGACGCCGCCGTTCAACCCGATCGAGTTCTTGCCGCGCTCTTTCACCTTGAGGGTGATATCCACGGTGTTGGACTGCGGATTGCGCTTGATATCGGCCGACTCTTCCTTCTTCAGCATTTCGAAGTAGCCGAGCTGGTTGAGGCGCAGGATGCTGTAATCCCACAGTTCGGTATTGAACATGTCGCCTTCATCGAGCAGGATTTCGCGGCGGATGACCTTATCGCGCGTGGTCGTGTTCCCGCTGAAATCGATGCGGCGGATGAAGAACTGCTTGCCTTCGTCGGCGGTCAGAGTCAGATCGATCTGGTCGGTATCCGGCACCGGATCGAAGCTCGGTTCGGGCACGAAATCGATATAGCCGAACTTGCCGTAGAGCTTGCGCATGTTCTCAATGCCCTTGCGCAATTTGTCGGTGCTGAAGACGTCGCCGGTAGTCATGCCGAACAAGGGCTTCATCAGCACTTCGGGCGTGCGGAACAGCTTCACGCCGCTGAAATTCATATTGTGCAGATGGTAGAGGCGGCCTTCTTCCACGGGCAGCGTGATATCGGCTTCGATGCCCGGGTTGTTCATCTTGATCAGCGGCAGGCGCCAGCCTTTGCCGCCCTTGTGCTGAATGTTGACGGTCTCTTCCAGCGTCTTCGCCATGAAGTAGCCGGCATCCTGATACGCCTGGCGGACGCGCTCCTTGTCTTCATCGAGCTTCGCCTGATCGTAGGTCTTGGCGAAGAGATTCTCGAACCAGATGGAATACGGAATCCCAATGGCGTGCGAATTCTTCATCGCGCGGGTGACCCACGCGGTCTTCATGGAATTGTTGCCGGTGATGGTGATGGTGCCCACCTTCACCTTGGGGCCTTCGTTCACCACGAACGAAACCTTCAGCGAAGAGGGCGGAATCTGTTCGATCTGCGGATCGACGGTCGCATACTGGTGGCCGCGCTCAGAGAGGTACTCCTTGAGCACCACGGCGGCGCGCTGCACCTTGTTGGGATCGTACTGCGATTCCACGCTGAGGCCGACCTTGCGTTCCTTGAAGCGGTCCAGGATTTCCGATACGGTGACGCTCTTGGCGCCGGGGTACTCGATGGAACGGATCACGCGCCGCTCGGTGACGACGAAGCGGACGATGATGCCGCTGCGGCCGGGTTCGGTTTCCAGGCGGATATCGTCGAAACGGCCGGTGTTCCAGAGGATCGTGAAATCGCGGGTGAGCGTCTGCTCGTTATAGATATCGCCGGGCTTGGAGACGATCAGAGCCTTGAGCGTATCCTGCGGCACGCGCTTGGCGCCGCGGAATTCGAAGGCTTCGATGACCTCCCCGTTGGGGGCGGCGGCGGCTTCGGCGGCAGCTTTGGGAGCTTCCAGCTGCGGAGTCCGCGCCCCGGGCGCAGCCGGTCTGGCAGGCGCGGCTTGTCTTGCGGGCGCAGCCTGCGGTGCGGGAGCCGGCGGAGTGGCCGGCATCTGTTCCGCCGGAACGCTCTCAAACGGGTTGGCTTTGGGCGGAGTTGCGGGAGGCGCCGCCGGCGGAGTTTGCGGAGTAGCAGGGGGCTGTCCCGCGGGGGGAGGGGTTTGCTGCGACGCGGGCGGCTGCTGTTGGGGAGCAGCCTGCGCGGTCTGAGCGTCGCTCGGGTGACAGAGGGACATCACGCAGAAACAGGCCGGGAGTACGACCAGGCGGACACGCCTGAGGAGCATCATGCAAGCATACCTTTCAACTCTGCGCAGAAACAGTGACATTGAGATACGGGCAACTTTAATTACCAATACAGATGAGGTGCCAAAGATGGTAAGCCATTATTTTAGCGGATCTTCGGGGCAATCAACAACGAGTGTAGCAGGCTACAGGTGTGAAGGGTTGGCACATGCCTCCCGGATGAAGGCGACAATTCCGTCCAGCGAGGCGCCGGGTTGAAAGACCTGAGCCACGCCGAGGGCCTTGAGCGCGGCCACATCGGCATCCGGCACAATCCCGCCGACTATCAGGAGAACGTCCTGCATCTCCTTTTCTTTCAGTAACTCAATCACGCGCGGAACGATCGCGTTGTGGGCGCCGGAGAGGATGGAAAGGCCGATCACCTGCACGTCTTCCTGCAAAGCGGCGCTCACGATCATCTCCGGGGTTTGCCGGAGGCCGGTGTAAATTACTTCCATGCCGGCGTCGCGCAGGGCGCGGGCGATGATTTTGGCGCCGCGGTCGTGGCCATCCAGACCGGGTTTGGCCACCAGAACTCGAATCGGGCGTGTCGGGACCGGTTGCATGGCTAGAGGTGGGGAGTCTCCTGATAGGTGCCGAAGACGGCGCGGAGGGCGTCACAGATCTCGCCCAGGGTGGCATAGGCGCGGACGGCGTCGAGCAGGAACGGCATGGTGTTTTCGGTGCCTTCGGCGGCGCGGCGCAGCGCGTCCAGCGTCTGTTGCACATTGGCGCCATCGCGGCGGGCGCGCAGGCTGGCCAGCTTTTCCCGCTGCCGGTTCCCGGCGGTCTCGTCGATTTGCAGCAACTCGATGGGCTGATCGTCCTGTTGAAAACGGTTGACGCCCACGATGGTGCGCTCGCCGCTTTCGATCTCGCGCTGGTAGCGGTAGCTGGCGTTGGCGATCTCGGTCTGTGGGAAGCCGGTCTCGATGGCGGCGATCATCCCGCCCATCCCGTCGATCTGGCGGATGTAGGCGTTGGCGGCGAGTTCGGTATCGGCGGTCAGCTTTTCCAGGTAGTAGCTGCCTCCCAGCGGGTCTGCGGTATTCGCCACGCCGCTCTCGTAAGCCAGCACCTGTTGCGTGCGCAGGGCGATGGTCACGGCCTGTTCGCTCGGCAGCGCGTAGGCTTCGTCCAGCGAATTGGTGTGCAGGGATTGCGCGCCGCCGAGCACGGCGGCCATTGCCTGCAGCGCGGTGCGCACCACGTTGTTATAAGGTTGCTGCCAGGTCAGCGAGCATCCGGCGGTCTGGGCGTGGAAGCGGAGCTTGAGGCTGCGTTCGCTTTGGGCGCCGTAGCGGTCTCGCATCGCCTCCGCCCAGATCTTGCGCGCGGCGCGATACTTGGCGATCTCTTCGAAGAAATCGCTATGGGCGTTGAAGAAGAAGCTGAGGCGCGGGGCGAACTCGTCGATGGCGAGGCCGCGCTCGAGCGCCCAATCCACGTATTCCATGCCATCGCGCAGGGTGAACGCCAACTCCTGCACGGCGGTGGAGCCGGCCTCGCGGATGTGATAGCCGCTGATGGAAATGGGGTTGAAGCGGGGGGTGTGGCGCGCGCCGAACTCAATGGTATCGGTGACCAGACGCATGGAGGGGCGCGGCGGGAAGATGAACTCCTTCTGCGCGATGTATTCCTTGAGGATGTCGTTCTGCAGGGTGCCGGAGACCTGCGACCACGCCACGCCCTGCTGTTCCGCCACGGCCAGGAACATGGCCCAGATCACGGCGGCGGGCGAGTTGATGGTCATGCTGACGGAGACTTCGCCCAGCGGAATGCCGCGGAAGAGAATCTCCATGTCTTCCAGCGAAGAGATGGGCGCGCCGCACTTGCCCACTTCGCCCTCGGCGAGCGCGTGGTCGGCGTCATAGCCCATCAGGGTGGGCAGATCGAAGGCGACCGAGAGTCCGGTCTGGCCCTGAGCCAGCAGATAATGATACCGGCTGTTGGTCTCTTCCGGCGTGGCGAAGCCGGAGAACTGGCGCATGGTCCAGAGTTTGCCGCGGTACATGTCGCGGTGGATGCCGCGGGTGTAAGGGAACTCGCCGGGCGCGGGTGGCGCGGCGGGCGCGTGCTCGGGGCCGTAGAGCGGTTCCACGGGAACTCCGCTGATGGTCGTAAACTGGCGGTCTGCAGTTTTCATGAGTGCGCGGCTATGGACATGATAACTCCGGAGACCGCCAGAAGCGCCGATATGTAACCCAAGACCCGTTTTGAGGCCTCGCGGCAGGGCGCGCTTCCGGCGGGCGCGTTATATTAAAAACCGAACCACGACTCATGTTCAAACCTACGATTTTCCGAGAATACGATATCCGCGGTGTAGCGGATGAAGAGTTGTTGAGCGAAGATGTGGTGCTGCTGG
>CAIRBY010000373.1 GCA_903876865.1 uncultured Acidobacteriia bacterium | reverse complement strand
CGCGAACTCCACCCGCCCCGGGACCACCGGGAAGTAGGCGAAGCGTCCGCGCTTCAGGCTGCCAAAATCGGGAAGCGGCAGATCCGGATGCGGAGACTCAGGATGCGGAGACTCAGGATGCGGAGACTCAGGATGCGGAGGGCCGGTTTCTCCGGGCATAACGCAGCGCTTCCTCTCCCAATACCTGCACCACCGCAATCTCCAGCGCCTCGGATTCGTGCGTGCGGTGCGTCGCCAGGCTCTTCAGCTTGATCGCGTACCGACCCACGTTGATCCCGTCGCGCACCGTGTACCGTTCGTCGGCCGCGTGCGCCAGTTGCAGGAAATCCACCACGTAGCTCAAAATCCGTTCCTCGGCAAAGGGCAGATTCTCCTTCAGAATCTGGTGCTCCTCGTCGCGCTCCGGGAAGTCGATGAAGATCTGCGGCTGCAGCCGCGAGTGAATGTACTCGGGCAGTTCGAAGGTGCTGGCGTCATCGTTCATCGTCGCCACCAGGCGGAAATGCGGGTGCGCTTTGATCTTGATTCCGGCCACGATCGATTCCACGTACCGCCGGTTGTCCAGCAGCGGCGCCAGGCTCGCCCAGCTCTTCTCGCTCATCCGGTTGCCTTCGTCCAGAATCGCCACGCCGCCTTTGATCATCGCCGTCACCAGGGGTGACGCCACGTAGCGCAGGTTCCCGCCGCCTTCAATTACGGGTGTGACCAGCAGGTCCTCCGGACGCGTATCCATCGTCGCCTGAGTGATATACACGTCGCGCCCCATGCGCCGCCCCGCCGCGTATGCCAGCGTCGTCTTGCCCACGCCCGGCTTTCCCAGCAGGCGCGGGTTCATGGGCACATCCTGCTCGCTCACAACCATCCAGGCGGCCAGTAATTGCCGCATCAGTTCGTCCTGCCCCACCCATTGGATTGCCAGTTCGTCGGGATGGGCCAGGTGCAGGGTTACGCCTTCGATTTCAACCGTCATACGCTATCTGACCATTATGCGGCATCCCGTAACTCAAACTCCGAACTCCCCCATCGCCCGCGCCGCCAGTTCGAACGAGCGCAGCCGCGCCGAGTGCTCCCACACGTCGCTCGTGAACATCAGTTCGTCCGCCTTGGTGGCGCTCAGGAAGGCCGCGATCTGCCGGCGCACGGTCTCCGGCCCGCCGATTGCCGCCACCCGCTGCCGCGCTTCCACCGTCTCCCGCTCCGCGTCGCTCCACAGCCCGTCCATGCAATCGACGGGCGGCGGAATGAAGATCGGCTCGCCGCGGATCAGCGCCAGGTGCCGCTGCGCCGGGGACGTGGCCAGCCGCCGCGCCTCCGCATCGCTATCCGCCACCACCACCGGCATCCCCGCAATCAGGTAGGGAGCCGCCAGCCGTTCCGAGGGTTGAAACTCCGCGCGGTAGATCCGGATCGCGTCCAGCAGCAGGTCCGGCGCGAAGTGGCTGGCAAAGCCGAACGGCAGTCCCATCTGTGCGGCCAGGCGAGCGCTATACGTGCTCGAGCCGAGCAGCCACACCGGGATTTCGGCGCCGCCCCCCGGCACGGCCTGTAGCCGCTGCCCCGGCTGCACCGGAGCGAAATATGCCAGCAACTCCGCCACCTGCGCCGGAAACTCCTCTTCACCTCCATGCAGACCCCGCCGCATCGCGCGCGCCGCCATCCGGTCCGACCCCGGCGCCCGCCCCAGCCCCAGATCGATCCGCCCCGGGAACAGCGCCTCCAGCGTGCCAAACTGCTCCGCCACCATCAGCGCCGCATGGTTCGGCAGCATCACCCCGCCCGACCCCACCCGGATCGTGCGAGTGCCGCCCGCGATGTGGCAGATCAGCACCGCCGTGGCTGCGCTCGCGATCCCCGGCATATTGTGGTGCTCCGCCAGCCAGAAGCGCGTGTAGCCCCACCGCTCCGCATGGCGCGCCAGGTCGAGCGAGTTGGCGAGCGCCTCCGCGACGCTGCCGCCCAGGCGCAACGGCGCCAGATCCAGCACCGAATAGCGCGCTGCCGTTTGAGTTCGCAAACCGTCCGTCACTTGTTTTCGCTCCCTTTCCCCCCGGCCAGCAGTTCGCCCAGCCGGTCCAACCGCATCTCCCACAGGGAGCGCTGCTCGCCGATCCACTCCGCCGCCGCCGCAAACCCGGCCGGTTCGAGTCCGCACGTGCGCACCCGTCCCACCTTCTCGGTCCGCACCAGGCCGCTCTCTTCCAGCACCTGCACGTGTTGCACCACTGCCGCCAGCGTCAGGCCCAGCGGCTCCGCCAGCCGCGAAACCGAGACCGGCCCCTCGCTCAGCCGCTCCACCATGGCCCGCCGCGTGGCGTCGCCCAGGGCACGAAAAATTCGCTCGATCTCCGGCTTCCGCCCCTGCATGGGCCCGCCCGCACTGCCCACTACGCCCCGCCTGCCAGATCGATGCCCAGCCGCTCCAGCAGCGTGCGCCATCCCGCTTCCCGCATCGCCGGACCATCCGCGCCTGCAAAGAATGCACCCTGATGCGTGAAGATCAGCTCCGTTCCCGCTCCAGCCGGCGAAATCTCCATCGTGATCAGCGACGCCGAAATACACCTCTCGCCGATCGTCATCGTCGAGGCCATCACCACGCGCCGGTCCGGCACAATCTCCAGGTGCACCCCGTCGTTCGTACACACCATCCCCGCCACCGGCGTGCCCGCTGGAAGGCGGAATCTGGCGCGCTCCCAGCCGCCCGCGCCAAACTCCAGATCGTAGCTCTCCACATCCCGCCCGCCGGCGTCCAGATACCAGCGCCGCTTCATTGCCGGGTCCGCGAACGCCGCGAAGACCCGCTCCGGCGCCGCCGCATACTTCCGCTCGATGACGAAGGTGCTGTGAGTGACCGATCGCTCTTCCATCCATTGCCCTCCCGATCGCCTTTGCCGATACTTAAGCGATTGCTTTAGTGTTTGTCGCCGCCGCGAAATTGTCAAGAGCTGCCGTTCACATCCGATCCGCGAAAATAACTTCCCGCCAGTCAATCACTTCGCGCGATCCGCCCGCGATCTCCCGTTGCCGTCGTGCTACTTCGTAAGCATGCTTTCCCCCGCGAACCACCTCCCGATCGACGCCGCTTCGATCGTCATCCCCGGCGAAGATCCCGCCGCCTACCGCGCCCTTGCCGCAGACTATCACCGCGAATTCCGCCCCGATTCCCCCTCGGAACTCTTCCACGTGGAAACCATGCTGCGCGCCGATTGGCAGAAGCGCCGCCTGGCAAACGTAGAGGCGGATCTCTACCGCACCCTCCTCGCCGAAGCGCCCGGCGCATCCCTCGCCGCAGCCTTGCTCGGCGAATCGCCCGCCGCCAAACTGCTCGCCCGCATCCAGCGCCAGATCGCCGCCTTCGAACGAACCTGGAACCGCGCCCGCACCGAACTGCTGCGCCAGCGCCGCAATGCCGGCGATGCCGAAAAGCCGGTCCCGGCGCCCGCCCGCTCCAAACCCGCCGCCCCCAAATTGGCTTCGTTCCCGCAATCCGCAAGCCCGGGTCTGACACACGCCCCGAACCCGGTCGAGGAAAAGCCCAGGGAGAGTACGATCAGCCGCAAATGAACCGGGGAACGCAGGCCCACTTATCGGGCTCATTGCCGTTCCGCCTACCAACGTCTCGGGGCGTGCCTGGTTGACGGGAGGGGCGCCGGCCGGCGAAACCGCCCGCCGCACCGTCTGTCTTCATGCAGTTTCGCGGGCGCGGTGCTAGAGCGTGTATCCCGCCGATGCCGCATCGTTGGCGAACATCTTCACCGTATCGAGCGAGAGGTCTTCCAGATCCATGCTCCACATCTTGAGCGCCTTCGCCAGCAGATCGTGCCCCACCGTGACAATGTGCACTCCGCTCTCTTCGGCATGGGCAATGTTCAGCACCTCGCGCACGCTCGCCCACAACAATTGCGTCTTGGGCCGGTCGCGCAGGAGCACCAGCGCCTCGCGCATCATCGGCACCGGGTCCCGCCCGGTATCGGCGATCCGCCCGGCAAATAACGAGGCCACCGCCGGCACCGCGGGGTCCAGCGCTTCGGCCACCGCCGCCATCTGCGCCAGGCTCAGCATCGCCGTGACGTTCACCTTCACCCCGCTCTTGGCCAACTCGCGGATCAGCGGCACCGAGGATTCCCGCCGTGTATTCGTGATCGGAATCTTCACGTACACGTTGCCCTGCCACTGGCTGATCTTCAGCGCCTGCCGGCGCATCTCCGGAAAGTCGTCGCTGAAGACTTCGAAAGAGATCGGCTTCTCCGTCACCTGCTCCAACACTTCCCTGGCGAAGCGCTCGTAATCGGTAATTCCCGCCTTCCGCATCAACGTGGGATTGGTCGTCATCCCCCGGATCAGCGGGTTGCGGTTGAGTTCCAGCAGGCCGGTAACGTCGGCGCCATCGGCGTAGATGTGCACGCGCAGGTCTTGAATCAGCATGAAATCGTACTCCCCAGAATAGCGCGGGAATCGCGCCCGGGATCTCCCGGAGCACTCCCGGCTTTCGGGGCCATCCGATACCGCGCCGCCATCCGGCGCTTGTTACCATGAAGCGTAACCGTCCGCTTCGCAATGAAACAGGTCATCCGCAGAGGTTTGAAAGAGATCATCGTGGACGAGGTCCCGGACCCCGCCCTGCTTCCCCACCACGTGCTCGTGCGTCCCCTGTATTCGCTGATCTCGAGCGGGACGGAGACCGCCAGCATCCATCGCGACAGCCTGCTCAGCGAGGTCGCCGATAACCCTTCGCACCTGCGCAAGATCTGGGACGTGGCCATGAAGACCGGGCCGCTGGCCACCTTTGCCGAGGTGCGCGCCAAGTTCACCGAATACGCGGTCTTGGGCTATTCCGGCGCGGGCGTGGTGGCCGCGCGCCACCCCACCGTGACGGATCTGGAAATCGGCGAAGCCGTGGCCTATGGCGGCGAGGGCACCGGCCACGGCGAAACCATTCTGGTGGGCCGCAACCTGGCGGCGCGCCTGCCCGAGGGCGTCGCCTTTCAGCACGCCTGCTTCGCCACCCTCGGCAGCATCGCCATGAATGCGGTCCGCACCGCGCGCATCGAATTGGGAGACGTGGTGGCGGTGATCGGCCTCGGCCTCGTGGGCCAACTGGTCGCGCAACTCGTCCGCCTGCAGGGCGGCGTAGTCGTGGGCATCGATCTCAACGGACACCGCGTGGATATGGCGCGCGGCCTCGGCGCCGATCACGGCATTGCCGGACCCAGCGCGCTCGAAGGCGTGCGCGCGCTCACCAATGGGCGCGGCGTGGATTGCGCCATTGTGGCCGCGGCCGCGAAATCTTCCGCCCCCGCGCAGCATGCGCTGGCCCTCTGCCGCGACCGCGGGCGCATCTGCATCGTCGGCGCCGTGGGCATGGAGTTCCCCTGGAACGACATGTACCTCAAGGAGATTCAGCTCTACATGTCGCGCGCCTACGGGCCTGGCAGCTACGACGCCTCCTACGAAAAGCAGGGCCGCGATTATCCCCTGCCCTACGTCCGCTGGACCGAGAACCGCAACATGGAGGAGTTCCTCCGCCTGATCGCCGCCGGACGCATCGACGTGCGCCCGCTCATCACCCACGAGTTTGCGCTCGATGACGCTCCGCAGGGTTACGAGACCATCTTCACCCCGGGGGCGGATAGTCTCGCCGTGCTCCTGCGCTATCCCGCATCCGCGCAAGCGGACCCGGTGGCGGCCTTCGCGCCCGTGCGCAAGGTGGCCACGCCCGGCGCGGCGCGTCCTAAAGAACGTGTGGAATTCGCGCTTGTAGGCGCGGGCAATCTGGCCAAATGGGAACACCTTCCCAACCTCAGGAAACTCCCCGGCGTGGGACTGCGCGCGGTCTATTCCGCGGCAGGCGTACGCGGCAAGAGCTATGCGCTGCGCTTCGGCGCCGCCTATGCCTGCTCCGCATACGAGGAAGTGCTGGGCGATCCGCAGATCGATGCCGTGCTGATCGCGAGCCGCAATCAGCACCACGCCCCGCAATCGCTCGCCGCGCTCCGCGCCGGAAAACACGTCTTCGTGGAGAAGCCCATGGCGCTCACCGCGTTCGAGTGCCGCGAACTCTGCGCCGCGGTGGAAGAGTCGGGCAAACAGTTGACGGTCGGCTTCAACCGCCGCTTCGCGCCCTATTACCGCCAACTCAAAGACAATCTGAAGCGCCGCACTTCGCCCGCGGTGGTGCAGTGCCGCGTCAATTCGCCCGGAATTTCCGGCAGTTACTGGATGGCCGACCCGGCCATCGGCGGCGCGATTCTGGGCGAGGCCTGCCACTTCATAGACCTGATGTACTGGCTGCTCGAAAGCGAACCCGTCAGCGTCTCCGCCTACTCGCTGCCCACCGGGAAGGCCGACCCCATCGGGGAAAACAACATCGTCGCCAGCTTCCATTTCGCCGATGGCTCCATCGGCAACCTCACCTATTGCACGGTCGGCAGCAAGACCTCCGGCGGCGAGCGCGTGGAGGTGTTCGCGCAGGGTGTGGGCGCCTTCACCGAAGATTTCAAGCGTGTCGGCGTGCATAAAGGAATGCGCACCGGGAGTTCGAAAATCTGGCCGGATAAAGGCTACGCCGCGCAGATGGCGGAATTCGCGGAGAGCCTGAAGCAGGGCCGCGCGCCCGCCGTGACGGTCTACGATGGGGCGCGCGCCACGCTCGGCTGCCTGGCCATGATGGCGGCGGCGCGCGAGGGAGTGGCGGTCGCAATCGAGTCCGTATGAAGGTCGTGCAACTGGGTCCGTATCCGCCGCCGCACGGCGGTGTGCAGACCAATCTGGTGGCGATTCGCGAGTATCTGCGCTGCCACGGCGACTCCTGCGATGCCGTCAATCTGACCCGCTTCCGCAGTCAGGAGGGCGATGGCGTCTACTATCCCCAAGGCGCGCTGGCACTGATGAAACTGCTCTGGCGCCTGCCTGCCGACCTTCTCCACCTGCACTTCGGCGGCGATCTGACGCCGCGCCTGCTTGCCCTCGCCTTCTTCTGTTCGCTGCTGCCGCGCCGCAAAGTGGTGCTGACCTTTCACTCCGGCGGCTACCCCGGTTCGCCCGCCGGACTCACCGCCGCGCCCCTCACCCTGCGCGGCTTCGTGCTGCGCCGCCTGGACGGGTTGATCGGCGTCAACCCGCAGATCTCCGCCCTCTTCCGGCGGTTTGGCGTGCGCGCGGAGCGCATCCGCACCATTCTTCCCTATGTCGTGAATCCGCCGGACCTTTCGTTGCCGCTGCCGCCGCCGCTCAAGGACTTTCTCGCCGCGCACGGCCCTGTGCTCCTGACCGTGGGGTTGCTCGAACCGGAATACGATCTGCCGATGCAGATCGAGTGCATGGAAGCGATTTTGCGACAGTTTCCGCGGGCGGGCCTGCTGATCGCCGGCGCGGGCAGCCTGGAAGCGCCGCTGCGCCGGCAGATCGCGGCCACCCCCTATGCGGAGCACGTGCTGCTGTATGGCGATATGCCGCATGCGGTCACGCTGCGCGCCACCGTGGAATGTGACGCGATGCTCCGCACCACGCTCTACGATGGCGATTCGGTTTCGGTGCGGGAGGCCCTCTACCTGGGCACGCCTGTGATCGCCACGGATAACGGGATGCGCCCCGAGGGCGTTCATCTGATTCCGATTGCGAACCCGGAACGGCTCTGCGCGGCCGTCTGCGACCTGCTCTCGCATGCCGCTCCGCATCGCGCTGCCGCGGGAGACGGACAGGAGAATATTCGCGCCGTGGCGCGGTTTTACGTAGAACTTACCACAGGCGCAGCGGAACGTTCCCGGGGCTGAAGGCCAGTCCCAGATTCGCCGTGTAAGACCACTTGTTGTAGTTCTTGAAATCGCCGCTATCGTATTTGCGCAGGCTGAAACCCAGCGTCCCGTGCGTAATCGGCGCGACCTGGCGGCTGATGTTGAACGTCGCGGAATAACTGCCATAGCTGCCGATCACGTTGCCCACCGAGTCCGATTTGTTATACCCGCCGCCGCCCGAAATCGCCCAACGCCGCAATCCGCTGTAGCTATAGCCGCCGTTGACGCTGATCGCGGTGGAGGTCAGGAACAATCCGTTCCCCGGTGTGAGCCCGTAATTGCCGTTGGCGAAGAGCGTGCCCTTGGGCAGCGTGCGCGAGATCCGCGCATTCACGTAAGGGATGATGTTGGTCTGGTAGGAGACGCGCAGCGCGCTGCTGACTCCGATGAGCGCGGCCACAGCCGGATCGATGGGTACCGTCTGCACGAACTTGCTCTCGTACGCGGTCACGCCGCCCGCGCCGGAAAACTCGGTGGCGCGGCTCAACTGAACGGAGTAAACTCCCGCCACGGTGTGGGCGTCGGTACTGCTGAAGATCCCTGTGAACGAATAGTGCGAGTACGTGTACATGGCGCCGATGGTGGAGCGTCGCGTCGCGCGGTATTGCAGATCGCCCGTCGCCGAAGCCCCGGTAACTCCGTAGAGGGCGCTGGAGCGGCGCCGCGTCATGAAACCGCCGCCGCCGAAGCTCAAAGAGAGGCGCGTGGAGCGGCGCACCGATACGGCCGCCTGCGAATTCAGTGTGAGGGTGCGATTGTCGAAGAACTCGTTGCTCGGCAGGTTCGCCGTGCTCGGGTCGAACTGCACCGTGGAGGGCAGCGTCGGCGCAATCATGTTGGACCCGGTCAGCGCCGCCGCATTATTCCAGGTGAAGGTGGCGTGGCGCGAGAGCTGATGCGTCAGGCCGAGCAACAGATTCTGGCCCGTCGCGTCGAAGAACGACGCCTGCGTGTAGTGGGAGAAACTGGCGTTGTAGGAGAGGCCGAGCTTCGTGTGCTTCCAGGAGTGCAGTCCGCTGACCCCCAGCGACGCGGTCAGGCCCAAACTGTCGCTGTTGATCTGTTTGCCGTTCGCGTCCACCGATACGCCGCCGAGACCGGAGTTGTAGGAGGCGTTGACCGAGGCGAACGGGCGGAAATCGATCTGCGCGGCGGACATGCCGGCCGGAGATTCGCCACGGGCAAGAATCGCCGGGCCGCCATACTGCGCAAACAACGGGCTGGCTACGGCGAAAGCGATCAATGTACGGACGATTCTCAAACGGTGCTCCTTCAAGCTGCGTGCGGCCTGCGCCTGCACAAACCTAAATCAGAGTCTGACGCGTCGCTTTCCAGCCTGTCAAGTTTGCTGCGGGTCGGACCTCACTCCTCCAGCGCCGTCGGAACGCGAATTTCCCTGCCGGCGCCTTCGCCTTTCAAGCAGGCGCGCTTGAGGAGCTGGCAGGCGGAACGGCCTAATACCGCCCAAATCAGCGTCGGCGCCAAATTTCGCCGGACCTGGTGGGGCGGACGCCCTCGTCCGCGCGGGACCCCCTGGTCCCGCTATTCCCTCGAAGAATCAAATGCCTGCGATGATCGAAAGGCCGACGAGGGCGTCGGCCGCGATTGTCAGATACGGTCCGGTGGACCGCCCCACGAAAGGCCTGGGAGCCTGCAAAGTTGCTGATTTAAGCGGCATTGGGCGGAACCGCCCGCCCCACCTTCAGCGGCCCCGGCTACTTGCCGCCGCCCGGCGCCCCGTGCGTATCTTTCCAGAGCACGCCGGCGGGTAGGAAGACCATGATCGCCGCGAACCAGGAGGCAGCCATCAGTACCAGGAACGTGCGCAACGGAGACGTCAGCCGCTTGACCCGGAATCCGCCCGGAATCCACGTGTCCGCCACCGCCAGCAGATAGGCCGCCGCCTGCGCGCCGGTGGCCCACCAGCGCCATGGCGAAGGAAGGCCGAAGCCGGCGAGGGCGGCCAGCAGCATGGCCCAGGGCATGAAGAGCCGCGCCAGTTTGTGCGAGAAGAAATGCAGCCACATCCGGTTGCGCGCGCCCAACAGCGCCGGGAACCGCATCACAATCTGATAGACGCCCGCCAGCGTGCGCACCTTGCGGAAGAATTCGCTGCCCAGTTGCGTGGGGTAATCGAAGGCAAGTGCGGAATCGTCCAGAATCACGCGGTAGCCTTTGAAAAAGGCCGCCAGCGGCAGATACATATCGTCATTCAGTGTGCCCGCCGGCATCGGTTCGGCGAGTTCGCGCCGCATCGCGTAAATGCAGCCGGTGGCGCCCAGTACCGAATCCAGCTGGCTCTGCTGCTTGCGGATCCACTTTTCGTATTTCCAGTAGAGCCCCACGCTGGCCTCTTCCAGACTGTTGCCGTCGCGGATGATCAACTCCCCGCTGGCCACGCCGATCTCGGGGTCTGCGAAACACTCCACCAGATTCGCCACGCTCATCGGCTCCAGGTCCTGCCGGACGTCCGTGAAGAAGAGGATCTCGCCCGTCGCCCGCGCCATCGCGGCGTTCAACGCCGTAGCTTTTCCGCCGCGCGGCAGGGCCAGGAAGGTCAGGTTGGCGCGCCCGCTGAAACTCCGCGCCACGGCTTCCGTGTCGTCCGTAGAACCATCCGAGACCACCAGGATCTCCAGCAGTTCCGCCGGATACCGCAGCTGTAGAATCGATTCCAGTTTGGCCGCGAGCCACCGCTCCCCGTTATGCACCGGCAGCAGAATCGAAACCGTGCACTGCCGCGGCGCCTTGCGCACGCGACGTCCCCGGCCGCGCGCCAGCAAGGCGAGCAGCAGCGGATAGCCAAACAGCGTGTAAGCGCAGAAGGCGAGGCTGAAGATGAAGAGCGCGAGCACGTCCGTCTCATTATCGCCCGAAGTGGTGCGATGCCCGGAGTTGTACTCCCCGAACGGCTGTCATAATCGAAGGGAATGCAGATGGCCGATTTGCGGCAACAGATCGATCTGGCGATTGCGTCCGGGGAGTTTCCCCTCGCCGCCCGCCTGCTGGCGCAGGCCTGGGAGCGCGAACCCTCCGCCGCCCTCGCCGGCTTCGTCTCCGCGCGCTACCAGCGCATCGCGCCGCATCTGCCGCTCACGCCGCACCGCTGGGCCTTCCTTCGTTCCTTCACGGTGGAACCGCTGCTGCCGCTCTTCAAGGCCGCCGCCTATACCCGCGGCATCGCGCTCGAGACCCACGTGGGCGAGTTCAACGCCTACGCGCAGGAGATCCTGGATCCCGAAAGCGCGCTCTACCGCTTCGCTCCCGATGTCGCCGTGCTCGCCGTGCAGACCCGCGACGTGGCGCCGGACTTGTGGCGCGGTGAAAGTGCCGGTGGTGCCGATCGCGTGCTCGAGCGCTTCGCCGGATGGGTCGACGCCTTCCGCGCGCACAGCACCGCCGCGCTGATCGTGCACTCGCTCGAACTTCCGCGCACGGCCGGCCTGTTGGACGCGCAGACGCCCGCCAACTCCGCCGAAGCCATCCGCGCCATCAATCGCGGCCTGTGCGAACTCGCCGCCGGCCATCGCGGCGTATACATTCTGGATTACGATGCGCTCGTCTCCCGCCACGGCCGCGACCAGTGGAGCGACGAGCGTAAGTGGCTCACCGTCCGCCTGCCCGTTACCTCGCCGAATTTGCCCCATCTGGCAGCCGAGTGGCTGCGCTTTCTGCATCCGCTCACCGGCAAGATCGCCAAGTGCGTGGCCGTCGATCTGGACAACACCCTCTGGGGCGGCGTCATCGGGGAAGATGGCATGGCGGGCCTTCGCCTCGGCGCCGAATACCCCGGTGCGGCCTTCCAGGAATTGCAGCGAGCCCTGC
This sequence comes from uncultured Acidobacteriia bacterium, assembly GCA_903876865.1. GTDB lineage: Bacteria > Acidobacteriota > Terriglobia > Bryobacterales > Bryobacteraceae > Solibacter. The sequence continues at coordinate 8,112 of CAIRBY010000373.1, read as the reverse complement.
TCGACCTCACGCGCCGCGGCATCCTCCTCGCCATCTGCAGCAAGAACAATCCTGCCGATGCCATGGAGGCCCTCTCCGCGCATCCGGGCATGATCCTCGCGCCGCGCCACTTCGCAGCCATGCGCATCGATTGGAATGAGAAGGCGCACAACCTGCGGGAGATCGCCCGCGAACTGAACATCGGCATCGAGAGCATCGCGTTCCTCGACGATAATCCCGTGGAGCGCCAGCACGTGCGCGAACAGGCGCCGGGCGCGATCGTGCTCGATCTGTCCGAGGACCCCATGCGGTATGCGGCCGCGGTGCGCGATTGTCCGTGGTTCGAACGCCTCACCCTGAGTTCGGAGGACCGGCAGCGCGGCGATTACTATGCGGCCCAGCGCGACCGCGCGGCACTGGAGCGCACCGTCACTTCGAAAGAAGATTTCTTCCGCTCGCTCGAACAGGTGGCGGAGATCGCCGCCGTGACGCCGCAGACGCTCGCCCGTGTGGCGCAACTCACGCAGAAGACCAATCAGTTCAACCTGACCACGCGCCGCTACACCGAAACCCAACTCGCCGCGCTCGCTTCCGACCCCGCCTGGCGCGTCTGGAGCCTGCGCGTCACCGATCGCTATGCCGATAACGGCCTGGTCGCCGTCGCGCTCACCAGAGTGGAGGGCGGTGTCTGCGAGATCGATACCTTCCTGTTGAGTTGCCGCGTGATTGGCCGCACCGTGGAAACGGCGCTGCTCGCCCACCTCGCCGCCGACGCCCGCCGCCGCGGCGCGCGCACCCTGCACGGCTGGTTCCTGCCCACCCCGAAGAACGCCCCCGCGCTGCACTTCTACCGCGACCACGGCTTCACCGAAGCGCCTCAGATCGAAGGCGGCACACTTTGGACGCTCGACTTGGGCGCGCGTGAAATTCAGACGCCCGAGTGGATAGCCGTCACAGTCAGCGACGTCACTTCACAATCAGCGTAGACTCAGCCCCGAAGCGTTTGTAGTTTGTGTAGCCGATCCGCAGCCGGATGCGTTGCGCGCCGGTGCGGAACTGCAGCGTATCGTCGGCGTACGTGTAGACCGGAAACCAGTGCTTGCCATCCAGCGGCTTGCGTACCGTGGTGAAACGCGGGAAGAGATTCTCGCTCTTCGTGCTACGAATCTGCGGCACCGCCTGCCCTTCCATGCGCACGATGTCGTAGCCGTTCTTCGCGATCCAGATCATGCCCTGGAAAAAGCGCTGCCCCTGCAGGATCTGGCGCGGGCGCACCTGCAGTACCCAGCAATCCACATCGTCCATCACCTCCTCGCCGCGCGGCTTGGTCTCGTAATTCCACAGCCGGTCTTCGGTGAGTACGAGCGGTTGAATGTTGCGGATATCCGCGAAATCCTCCTCGGTCAGGATCAGGTTTTTCAGGTTGGTCGAAGGGTGGCCGACCATCTGCTCGGAGCGGTCGTGCTGCGGGCTGAAGATCACGTCGCGGGTTTCGTGGTACTGCCCGCGCGCGCCGCCGTGATCGTCCAGTTCGTCGATCGTCACGTTCTGCCGGTACGTGTACTCGTTGCGTTCGGTCTCGGTTTCGGTCTCGCGATGGGCGGCCAGTTTGGCGAGGTTGGCCGGAGGGTCCTCCGCCTGCGCGAGAGTCACCCCGAGCATCACGGATGTTAGAATGAGCGCGATGGCAAAGACGTCCGGCAGCTTCCGGGCAACCCTGCTGACCGGCTGGCTGCTACTGTGCGTGATCGGTGTGGTCTTCGCGCGCATGAAAGGCATTCCCAACTGGGCGGCGTTCCCTTCGCTGGCCGCATTCCTCGTTGCCTATCCATTCTATCTGGTGCCGGCCTTTCCCAAGCTGAGGGAAGAGTTCGCCGGCCGTCCGCTGCTCGGTTTTCTGGTCGCCGCGGCGGTGCTCCCGTACCTCGCCTGTTGCGCCGGCGCGGTGCCCTTTCAATTTGCGAGCCTCGCCAAACTGCTGGCGCTGGCGCTCGCTCTCGGCCTCTGGTACCGCATTCTGCCCGCCTCGCCCGTCAGCGACATCGGCTTTCTCGCGATGGTGGTGGCGGTCAAGCTCGGCAGATTCGCGGGGTCGATTTATCCCGCGCCCTACAAGGGCGTCGATATCGGAATCCTGGGCGATCTGGCGCTCTTCACGCTCTCTGTCATGGTGCTCATGCTGGAGCGGCGCGTGCGCGAAACCGGCTATGGCTTCATCCCCACGCGCAAGGATTGGCGCATCGGCGCGCTGCACTATCTCTACTTTCTGCCCGTGGCGGTGGTGCTCGATCTCACCTTGAAAATCGGCACCCTCGTGAAGCCCACCGGCGCGCTGCGCCTCGCCGGCTATTTCTTCGGCTTTCTCTTCGTGCTCACGCTCGCCGAAGAGTTCTTCTTCCGCGGCGTGCTGCAGCAGTGGATCGAAGACTGGCTCGACGCGTGGAGTTGGAGCCGGCAAGCCGCGCTGCTGATCACCAGCGCCCTGTTCGGCGGCGTGCACCTCTGGTTCCGCCACTTCCCCAACTGGAAATGGGTGATCGTCGCCGGGACGCTCGGGTGGTTCTGCGGACGCGCCCGCAATCAAGCCGGCAGCATCCGCGCCGCCATGGTGACGCATACGCTGGTGGTCACCACGTGGCGCGCCTTCCTGGCCTAAGGATCGGATGTTGAACCTGCCGCGCCGCTATGCCCTGCTCGCTCTTGCCGCGATCGCCGCGCTTGCGTACGCACCTTCGCTCCGCATTCCGCTGATCGCGGACGACTACCCGAACATCTCGCAGGCGCTCACATATGGCGCGCCCTCCGGTCTCGCCACGCTGCTCGGCGACGCGCAATTCCGCCTCCGCGCCACCAGCTATTGGGCCATGTGCGGCCTCTGGAATCTCGCCGGGCTCTCGCCGTGGGTCTATCGCACGGCCAGCCTGCTGCTGCATATCGCCAACGTGTGGCTGCTGTTTCTGCTGCTCTCGGCGTGGCCGCGCATGCGCCCCGCCGCCTTCTGGGCCGCGGCATTCTTCGCCATGCAGGAAGGCCATCAGGAAGCGGTGATGTGGTTCAGCGCCATCAGCGAACTCTTTATGTTCGGTTTCGGCGCGGCCGCGCTCTGGTGCTGGACCACCGCCGGTTCGTGGCGCAGGCAAGCTTGCGGCGTGGCCCTGTTCGCTCTCGCCTTGCTCTCCAAGGAATCGGCGATCGTGCTGCTGCCCCTCTTCGCGCTCGTGATCGAACCCTCCGCGTGGCGCACGCGCCTGCCGCGATTGCTGCCGCACGCGCTGCTCTGCGCCGCCGCCGTGGCCAGCATCGCACAGAGCCGCGCCAATTCCTTCCGCTTCTCTGATGGCAGTTTCTCTCTGCACGCCCCGTTTTGGATTACGTGGCCGCACAGCTACGCGCGCCTGCTCTGGGTCTGGGGGTGGCCCGCCGCGATCGTGCTGCTGTTCCTCGTGCGGCCCGCGCCGCGCCGCAACCTGCTGCTGGCCGCGCTCTGGATGGGCATCGCGCTCGTGCCCTACAGCTTCCTCACCTACTCCACGGAGATCCCCAGCCGGCAGACTTATCTCGCGAGCGCGGGCCTCGCTCTGCTGGTGGGCCTCGCGCTCGCGCAATATGCCCACCGCCGTATCGCCGCCGTGCTGCTCTGCGTCATGCTCGTCCACAACACGGCCTACCTGTGGACCAAGAAGCAGCGCCAGTTCGTGGAGCGCGCCGCGCCCACCAGTGAGCTGCTCGCGTTCGCCCGCAGCACCCCCGGCCCCATCCTCATGCAGTGCTTCCCGCTGCCGCAAATCGTCGCCGAAGAGGCCCTGCGCCTCGCTTCCGGACGCACCCCCGCCGAACTCGTCTGGAGTGCCGCCGACCCGCGTGCCGCTCTCGCCGCGCCCTTCTGCTACACCGACCGCGCCCAGCCAAAGTTGTTACGCTAAAACTTCGGCTTCTTCGCTGATTCCTTCATGGGTCTCGCCTCCGGCAGTAGCACGTACTTTCTCTTCGCCGCCGCAATCTGGTTCCTCTATTGGGCCTGCGCGCAGTCGCGTCTGCCGCGCCTCGCCGTGATCCTCTTCGCCAACTATTTCTTCTGCGCCCGCTTCGGCCTGTTCTACGTCGCGCTCATCCCGCTCTGCTCCACCATTGATTTTCTGATGGGCCTCGGACTGATGCGCACGAAGCGGCCGCTGCTGCGCCGCGCGTGGCTCGCGGTCAGCCTCGCCGTGAACCTTGCGCTCCTGCTCGGCTCGCGCCACATGGGCGCGCTGGTGGGGCCGCGCGGCTACGATTGGGTCTTCCCTCTCGGCCTCTCGTTCTACACCTTTCAGGCCCTCACCTACACATTCGACCTGTATCGCCGCGACGCCAAAGGCACGGAGAGCTTGCTCGCCTATCTCTCCGCCGTCAGCTTCTTCCCCACGCTGCAGGCAGGGCCCATCACGCGCGTCACCGAACTGGTCAAGCAGTTCGCCACCTTCCGCCCCCTGGACCGCGTGGAAGGCGGCCGCGCCTTCTTCCTGATCGCCACCGGACTCCTCAAGAAGACCCTGATCGCGGATTTCCTGGCGGAGAATCTGGTCAACCGCGTCTTCGATACGCCCAAGCTCTATAGCGGCGCCGAAGTGCTGCTCGCGGTCTACGCCTACTCGCTGCAGCTCTACTTCGATTTCTCCGGCTATACGGATATCGCGCGCGGCGTGGCGCAGTTGCTCGGCATCCGCCTGCCCATCAATTTCGACCGCCCCTACAGCGCCGCCAACCTCACCGATTTCTGGCGCCGCTGGCACCTCAGCTTCTCCAACTGGCTGCGCGACTATCTCTACTTCGCACTTCCCGGCGCGCGCACCAAGGTCATGCCCTACGTGAATCTGGTGATCACGATGCTGCTCGGCGGGCTCTGGCACGGCATCTCCTGGCCGTTTGCGATCTGGGGTCTGCTGCACGGCACGCTGCTCGCGGCCACGCGCGCATGGTGGGCGTGGCGCGGACGTCCCAAGCAGCCCGTGAACCCGTGGCGGCACGCGCTCGCCGTCTTCGCCACCTATCACTTCGTCTGCCTGACGTGGATCTTCTTCCGCTCCGCCACCGCGCCGGCCGCGCTGGAAATGCTCGGGCGCATCGGTTCGCTCTCGGCCGGGTTTGAGAATGTCACCGCCAAATTCATCGCCGTGATGCTGGCCGGAGGCGCGCTCTGCTTCGTGCCGAAGCAGTGGGACACGCGCATCATGGAGCGCTTCGCCGCGAGCCCCGCCTGGCTGCACGCGGCGGCGCTGGCGCTGGTCGCGCTGGCGCTTCGCTATTTCGGGGGAGGAGGCAGCGCGCCGTTCGTCTACTCGCGCTTCTAAACTCCATGCGCCCGTTCCCCATTCCTACGGCTTGCACGCTGGCGACGCTCGGCGTGTTGCTGGCCGTGGTCAATCCGCCTACCGCCGCGCAGTTCCGCTCGCTGGTGGAGTTCACGGCGGCTTCGACGCCGCTCAGTCCGCTCGCGCGGCACATCGAGCCGGTGCCCGTGGCCGCGCTCCGCCACGTCAGTCCGAAGCTGGCGGAGCCGCTGCTGGATGATTCCGGGGGCGTGTTGGATGGCTTCTACGCTGCCCTGCGCCGTACCGCGAATCGGGAGCCCGGCGCCATTACGCGCGTGGTGCACTATGGCGATTCGCCCACCACCGCCGATCTCATCACGGGAGACCTCCGTGCCATCCTGCAGACGCGCTATGGCAATGCGGGCCACGGTTTCATCCTGCCCGGCAAGCCCTGGGCGTGGTATCAACACAGCGGCGTCCGCGTGGAGGGCTCCGCCTGGCAGATGATCTCCGCGAGCCGCTTCGAAGCGCGCGACGGACTCTTCGGACTCGGCGGCGTGAGCTTCACCGGCGGCCCCGCGGCCGCGACGAAGATCGAATTCGAGCGCTCCGCCTACACGCGCTTCGAGGTCTGGTTCCTGCGCCAGGCCGAAGGCGGCGCGCTCACGGTCACAGCCGATGGCAACGTGTTGGGCCGCATCGAAACGGCGGGCGAAGACAGTGCCGCGGAGTTCGCCGCGTTCGAAAGTCCTTCCCCCGCGCGCAGCCTGGAACTGCGCGTCGCCTCCGGCCATGTGCGCCTCTTCGGCGTGACCGCGGAGAACACCGCGCCCGGGGTGGTCTACGATAGCCTGGGTCTCAACGGCGCCTCCATCACCGTGCTCTCGCGCATGTTCAACGCAGCGCATTGGGCGGCCGAATTGCAGCACCGCCGCGCCGACCTGATCGTGGTCAACTACGGCACCAACGAAGCCGATTTTCCGGACTTCATCGAGAAGGGCTATGAGAAGGAACTGCGCGAGACGATTCGCCGCCTGCGAGCGGCCCTGCCGGAGACGTCGATCCTGATCATGAGCCCGATGGATCGCGGCCGCAAAGGTGCCAGCGGAGAGATCGAAACCATGCCGACGATTCCGCGCCTTGTCGCGATTCAGCGGCGCGTGGCGAAAGAGACAGGCTGCGGTTTCTTCGATACCTTTCAGGCCATGGGCGGCGAAGGCACCATGGCGCGATGGTATGCCGCGCAACCGCGCCTGGTCTCGGCGGATCTGATCCACCCCTATCCGAACGCCGGCAAGATGGTGGCTGAACTGGTCGCTCGCGAAATCACTTCAGGCCTGAACCGCTACCAGCTCAAGCAGACGCGGTAGAGAAACAACGAAGAGCGTGACAGGCTACGAAATGCGCTGGCCCGCCCGCGCTCACCATGCTGCTACGCCCTGGCCGGCACAGGTGAAAACTCCCCAATCGGCGATGAGACGTCCGTGCGCTGAACGGTAGGGCGCCTGCCAACTCCCCGGGCATGCCTGGTTGGCAGGCGAAAACGCCTGCCCTACAGAGCTTCATGCACTTGCCGCGGCGCGATGGACGGACACTCGTGCGGCAAGAACGCTGCCTAGCCGGCACAACAGACAGTGGCCGGTCTCACTCGCCTAGTTACCGGGATGATATTCGCGCTGCGTGTGCCCCTTCAGGTCGGCGCGATAAAAGTAGACGTCGCGCAGGGCGCCGGTGGCGTAGCGCTGGGCCTGATCGTTGAAGTGGGGCGATGCGGGGTCGCCACTTTCTCCGCCCGCCGTCACGGCTTTGGCGCGTACCGTCTTGCCGAACTCCACCACTGCCACGAAGCTGTTGCCGCTGGTGCCATACCACTTCTTCGTGGTCGGGTACGGGCGCGCACCGAAGGAAGCGAGCGAACCCCACACGGCCGAGGGGAAGCCCACGGGGATGCTCGGACCCGCGTCGTTAAAGGGCTGCACGATGTCGCCCGTCAGGCGCTGGAAGCGATTGATCTCGCCCCACGGCGTGTTCCACTTGCCGAAATCCGCGGCCAGTTTATCGCTCGCGGCGGCCAGCGATTGCAGCAACTGCGCGGCGGGCGCGGTGAGGAGCGCGTCGTCCGCGGAGGCGCCGCCCCTGCGTCCACCACCGCCCACGCGGCGGCGCACGTCTTCCGCCCAGAAGATCGCGAGCGAGGTGGGCACGCTCTCCACGGCCCAGCGCAGGTCCCACTTCCGCAGCAGCGCGATCTGCGCGGCCGTGTTGGCTTTGAGCGGGTCGGAATCCGGCGTGGCGTCCCACGCTTTGATCAGCGCGGGCATGGGCTTCTCGAACCACGTGAGATACGTATCGTAGGCCGCGGCGAGTAGCGAATCCAGGGTGAAATCCTTCTTCTTTTCGAGCACGCGGATGGCGTGCAGTCCGCGCGCGGATTCGCCGCCGCTTTCCACATACACCGGGTAGTCTTCCTTCTTCGGGCTGCTCGCGCCGGCAGCGCTCCACGGCCAGTTGTTGGTGTTGTAGAGCCAGCCGCTCTTGGGGTTCAGCAGGTGCGGCGTCTCATCCACCGTGTGCAGACCCTGGTATTCCGTGGCGGGATTGCTGCCATCCACCGGCTTGGTCCAATCGAAATGCGTGTCGCGCTTGGGGATGTAGTTACCGTGAAAATAAGCGATGGTCCCATCGGCGTCGGCGTAGATCGTGTTGTTGGAAGAGTTCGCCTTCAGCTCCATGGTCTCGCGATAGGCCTTGTAGTTGGTGGCCTTGGTGCGCAGGTAGGACTGCATCAGCGCCTTCACCGGTTCCTGCATCAGTTTGATCGCGACCCACTTGCCGTTGGCCT
>CAIRBY010000372.1 GCA_903876865.1 uncultured Acidobacteriia bacterium | reverse complement strand
CGGAGTACCCGCTGCCAACGCCCAACGCCTACCCCGGCGCCATTGCCGCCGGACCTGACGGCAACCTCTGGTTCACCGAATTTTCGGCCTCCAAAGTCGGCAAAATCTCCGTCAGCGGTACGATTACGGAATACGCGCTACCGCCCAATTCCACACCCTTCGGCATCGCGGCAGGCGCGGATGGCAAGCTCTGGTTCACGGAGCCGACCCAGATCTGCAGCATCACCACTTCCGGTGTGGTGACGAACTATCCAGTGCCGGACGCACCCAACGGACCAATCACGCCGGGCCCCGATGGGAACGTCTGGTTCACAGGTTCCAACAGCATCTGGTATATCAACTCCACCGGCCCCGTACTCGTCTTTACCGGCCGCCCTGCCTTTGATGGCATGGCTTGGGATCGCGTAGGAAACCTGTGGCTCACCGAGGGCCTGGACCAGATTGCGAAATTCACGCCAGGCGGCACACTTACCGAGTACCTCTACTCCTATCACGAAGTCGCCTGGCCCACCGGCATCAGCAGGGCGCGGACGGAAACATGTGGTTTGTGGATGCCGCTTTCTTTTACATCGGAAGATTCGACCCCTACAATCTGGTCCCCGACGCAGTGCTGAATGTGAACCCACCCTCGCTGAAATTCTACGGCGCGCTCGAAGTGGGACCATCCTCTTCACAGACGGTGGCCGTGACTTCCGAAGCGCCCCTCTCGTTTTACGCTGCCTCGAATTCCCCGTGGCTGACCATTTCGCCTTCGGGCAACCTGACCGCGGGCCAATCCATCACCGTCACCGCCGACCCGACGCAGTTGCGCTCACCCGGCACTTACACCGGCAACTTTTTTCTGCAGCACGGCAACGTGACGCAGGATGTGTTCGTGACGTTGGTAGTGCGGGCACCCACGGGAGGCGCGGTTCACGTGGCGCCCGCAACGTTGGACTTCCGTTACGTGACTCAGACCGCGACTCCCGCGCCGCAAGCCTTCACCGTGGCGCGAACCTCTCCGGGAATTGAAGCCATCCCCTTCACGGTTTCGAACACCGCGGCGTGGTTGACCATTGCCACGGCGGGGGGAGTTCCGCTACCGAACGGCGGCAGCGCAACTACAGACACGGGTTTGGTGGCGACGGTGGACCCTTCCGTGCTTCAGCCGGGAAGCTACTTCACAACCCTCGCCGTCACGCCGCTGAACGGACCGGTAGTGCTGGTGCCGGTGACGCTGACCGTCACAGCGAATACGACCACTCTGACCGCGAGTCAGACGGAAATGCACTGGACATACGTACAAGGCGGAGCGCAGCCCCGGCCGCAGTTCATCGCGATCAGCGAAGCGGGAGTGGCGCTACCGTTTACGGCCACCATTGCGGGCGGCTCGCAGTGGCTGGTGGTGAATCCGGCTGTTGGCGGGTTCGGTATCTTTTTCAATTCGGGCGTAGCGGGAACGGGAACGTATACGGAGACCGTTGTCATTACCGTGCCGCAAGCGAAGTCACCCGCTCCGGTCATCACCATCGCGGTCTCGTTGACGGTGGTTTCTGCGCAATCGCCGATTGTGGAGTATGCGGTGCCCGGCTCGACGCCGACGTCTCTGGTTTACGGGCTGGATGGAGAT
>CAIRBY010000371.1 GCA_903876865.1 uncultured Acidobacteriia bacterium | reverse complement strand
GCATCATCGCCATCATCGGCATCATCCTCTTGATCGGACTCGTGAAGAAGAACGCCATCATGATGATCGATTTCGCCCTGCAGGCCGAACGCCTCGAAAACAAGAACTCGCGCGATTCCATCTTTGAAGCCTGCCTGCTCCGCTTCCGTCCCATTCTGATGACCAGCATGGCCGCCATGCTCGGCGCCGTGCCGCTCGCCCTCGGCACCGGCACCGGCAGCGAACTTCGCCGCCCGCTCGGCATTACCATCATCGGCGGACTGCTCGTCAGCCAGTTACTCACGCTCTACACCACCCCAGTCGTGTATCTCTACTTCGACCGCATGCAACACTGGTGGAGCCGCCTCCGCGGCCGCGAAACTCCGCTCCTCCAGGAGCCCGTATAATGCCCCACACCTCCTCCGCGTTCATCCGCATTCATCTGTGGCCGCGCTATGTTCTCGCCGCCACTCTCCTCTTCGCAACATCGTGCGTCGTGGGCCCCACCTATAAACGCCCCACCGCGCCCGTCACACCCGCTTTCAAAGAACCGCCGCCGCCGGAATTCAAAGAGGTCGAGGGCTGGAAACCAACCACTCCCGGCGATGCCGCGGCCAAAGGCAAATGGTGGGAGATTTACAAAGACCCCGCGCTCAACGCCCTCGAAGAGCGCGTCGCCATCGATAACCAGAACGTGCTCCTCGCCGAAGCCCAGTTCCGCGAAGCCCGCGCCGCCACCAATATCGCCAAGGCGGCCCTCTCGCCCACTATCGGTTCCAGCGCCGCCGTCACCGAATCGCGCACCGCCAACACCATCCCCAATGCCAGCGGCATGCACACGGCGCTCAGCCTTCCCCTCAGCGCCTCCTGGGAACCAGATCTGTGGGGCAACATCCGCCGCGGCGTCACCGCTGCCACCGCCACCGCTCAGGCATCCGCCGCCCAACTCGAAAACGCCCGCCTCCTTTACCAGGCCCTGCTCGCCGAGGACTACTTCCTGCTTCACGGGCAGGACAGCCAGTGTGCCCTGCTCGAAAGCACCGTGAAGAACTATCAGGAGTACCTGACGCTCACGCAGAACCGTTACGCCGGCGGCGTCGCCAGCGATCTGGATGTGGCCCAGGCCGAATCGCAACTCTACACCACCCAATCGCAATTGAAGGACCTCGGAGTCGCCCGCGCGCAATACGAACACGCCATCGCGGTGCTCACCGGCAAGCCCCCCGCCGAACTGAATATCCCCACCCTCGCGCTCAAGAACCCGCCGCCGCCCGTTCCCATCGGCGTGCCCTCTTCGCTGCTCGAACGCCGCCCCGATATCGCCGCCGCCGAACGCCAGATGGCCGCCGCCAATGAACAGGTCGGAATCGCCACGGCGGCCTTTTATCCCACCCTCACTCTCGGCGCCAGCATCGGCCTCCAGAACACCAGCATCACCCGCTGGCTCAGTTGGCCCAGCCGCTTCTTCTCCATCGGCCCCGCCATCTCCCAGACCTTCTACGACGCCGGACGCCGCAAGGCTGCCCTCACCCAAACCGAAGCCGCCTTCGACGCCACCATCGCCTCCTACCGCCAACTCGTCCTCACCGCCTTCCAGCAGGTGGAGGACAACCTCGCGGCACTGCGCATCTTCGAAGAAGAGTCCCGCATCGTCGATCAGGCCGTCGCCTCCGCCGAACGAGCCCTCACCGTATCCTCCGCACAGTATAAGGCCGGCACCACCAGCTATCTCGCCGTCATCACCGCGCAGGCGACCGCGCTCAACGCCGAACGCACCGCCGTCGAACTGCTCACCCGCCGCCTCACCGCCAGCGTGCTCCTGATCCAGGCCCTCGGCGGCGGCTGGGACGTATCCAAACTCCCCACGCCCCAGGACATTCTGCCCCCGAAAACAAAGTAACAGAACCCTGTGGGACAGGCGATCACCTTTCGTCGCCTGTCTGGCTCGCCGGTTCCTGCCGCCCCATCCCGCGCTAAAATGAACCCGACCCCATGCGACTCGCCCTCATCCTGCTCGCCCTACCGCTGCACGCTGCTGTGATCGGCACGAGCGTCCCCGCCGAATCCCTTACCGCTGCCCGCATCGCTGCACTTCCACCGGCGCAGCAGACCGCGTGGACAGCCTATCTCGAACGCTCCGCCCGCCTCTCCCGCGCCGACCACGACTTCCTCGCCGCCGAACTGAAATCCGTTGGCCTCGCCGCTCCCACCATTCCGCCCAGTGCCGGCAGTGTCCGCAGTATCCCCATGGACAAGCCCGCCGACTGGTACGCCACCGAGGATGCCCGCCGCATCGCCCGCATCATCATCTCGTTCCAAACCCCGGCCGGAGGCTGGAGCAAGAACCTCAATCTCGCCGACCACCTCCGCGCCAAAGGCGAGCACTTCGCCCCCAATAACCTCTCCCAGCATCTCACCCCCGGCGATTTCGATACTCCCCACGACCCCGCCTGGAGCTACGTCGGCACCCTCGATAACGACGCCACCACCACCGAAATCCGCTTCCTCGCCCGTGTCGCGACAGCATCGCCCAACGGCGCCGCGGAGAGCGACGCTGCGCCCTTCCGCGAAGCCGCCCTCCGCGGCATCGAGTACCTTCTCGGCGCGCAATACCCCAACGGCGGCTGGCCTCAGGTCTACCCGCTCGATGGCGGCTATCACGACGCCATCACCTTCAACGATGGCGCCGTAACCCTCACGCTCGACCTGTTGCAGGATGTAGCAGATGCCCGCCCCGCGTTCGCCTTCGTCCCCGGGTCCGTCCGCACCCGCGCACGCTCCGCCATCGCCCGCGGCATCGAGTGCATCATCGCCGCGCAGATCTCCGTCAAGGGCGTGCGCACCGTGTGGGGACAGCAGCACGACCCGCTGACGCTTCAGCCCGTCTCCGCGCGCAACTATGAACCCGCCGTCCAATGCGCCGCCGAAAGCGCCGCGCTCATGACCTTCCTGATGCG
>CAIRBY010000370.1 GCA_903876865.1 uncultured Acidobacteriia bacterium | reverse complement strand
CTGGAGCTGCGCCAGGCAGGCTGGCATACCATCGCGCAGGACGAACAGAGCAGCATCGTGTACGGAATGCCGCGAGCCGCCGCGGAGCTGGGCGCTGCCGGCGAAGTGCTGCCGCTCGACGGCATCGCGGCCTCCATCGTCCGCCAGGCGGGCAAAAGGAACAACAGATGAAAGACTATTCGATCGAAGTTTTGCTGGTAGACGACCAGCCCATGGTGGGCGAGGCGGTGCGGCGCATGCTCGCGCCCGAGAGCGACATCCATCTGCACTATTGCCAGAACCCCGCCGAGGCCATTCCCCGGGCGCTGGAAACCGGGGCTACGGTGATCCTGCAGGACCTTGTCATGCCGGACATCGATGGCCTGGACCTGGTGCGCTTCTTCCGCGCGCACCCCAAGCTCAAAGACGTGCCCCTGATCGTGCTCTCGAGCAAGGAGGAGCCGGTCACCAAGGCGGAGGCGTTTGCGCGCGGCGCCAACGACTATCTGGTGAAACTGCCCGACCGCATCGAACTGGTGGCCCGCATCCGCTACCACTCGCGCGGCTACATCAATCTGCTGCAACGCAACGAGGCTTACGCCGCGCTGCTGAAGAGCCAGCAGCAGTTGGCCAGCGAGGTCGCGCGCGCCGCGCAGTACGTCAAATCGCTGCTGCCCCAACCCGTCAATGAGGGCCTGGTACGGACCGACTGGCGCTTCATCCCTTCCACCCAGTTGGGCGGCGATTCGTTCGGCTATAACTGGATCGACCCCGACCACTTCGCGCTCTACCTGCTGGATGTGTGCGGCCACGGCGTGGGCTCGGCGCTGCTCTCGGTTTCCGCGCTCAACGTGCTGCGCGCGCAGTCGCTCCCCCATATCGATTTCCTCGACCCGGCGGCGGTCCTGGCGGGCATGAACGAGGCCTTCCAGATGCAGCTCCATGACAATCTGTACTTCACGCTCTGGTATGGCGTGTTCGACCGCGTGGAGCGGGTCCTCACGTTTTCCAGCGGCGGCCACCCTCCGGCACTGCTGATGAATGCGGGCGGTACGCAGCAGCTCTCCACCCAGAATTTCATCGTCGGCGGCTTTCCCGGGAAGGCTTACGTGTCGGACCAGGTCAAGATCGACGGGCCATCCCGCCTCTATCTTTTTTCCGACGGGGTTTACGAGGTGGAAGGGCCGGATGAGAATATGTGGAGCCTGGAAGAGCTGGAAGAATTCCTGGCCAATCCGCGCGATACCGGAATCGCGGATATGGATGCGCTGTACACATTCCTCCAACAAAAGCGCTGCGCCCCGGAGCTGGAGGATGATTTCTCGATCATGAAGGTGTTCTTCGATTGACGCTGGTACTGAACAGCAGCGTGGAGGAACTGGAGCGCCTGGTAGCGTTCATCGATGGGTTCTGCCAGAGTCACGGCTTGCCCGACGAGACCGCTTATCACCTGAATATCGCGCTGGAAGAGCTGGTCCTGAACGCCATGAAACACGGTGGGTGCAATCCGGCCGAAGGTGCGATCCGGCTCGAATTCGAACTCGAGGGCGACACCCTGCGCATCGAGCTTTCCGACACGGGCGTGCCCTTCAATCCGCTCGAGAGGCCGGGTCCGGATCTCAGCGGCAACATCGCGGAGCGGCCGATTGGGGGCTTGGGAATCCACCTGGTGCGGTCCCTGATGGGAAGCATCGGCTACGAGCGCCATGAGGGGCGCAACTACCTTCACGTGACCAAGCGAGTGGCGCGGGATTGAGCGCGAAACTGCGGACAATTCCCTGAATGGAAGCTTGGCGAATGTACTTGTGCTCTGCAGTGCGGGAACGCGGGGTGGGTGCGTCAAAGTCCCAAATTTGGCGATGCCATGTGGTAGGTGTGGGGCGTGGATCTTGAGTTTAGCGACGAACTGACCGGCCTGATGCCCGTGATGCCTCACGCGCTCGGCGGCGTCTCTTGTAGCGGCTCCATTGTTGCGGTGGTCGAAAGCGGCACCGTCGAACTGCGCTGCAATGAGTGTGGCGCGGTGGTCGGGGTGGTGCAGGTGGGCATCATGGAGGGGCTGCTGGGGTTGGATTGCGCCGAGCCGGTATGCCCTTACTGCG
>CAIRBY010000369.1 GCA_903876865.1 uncultured Acidobacteriia bacterium | reverse complement strand
GTCGCGCGACCCTTCTCCAACGCCACCGGGACGACCCTCCCACCCGCTACCGCACGCCGCGTCTCCGCCGCATCCGTCGTGAAAAAGCTGAACGTGCCGTTCGTGCCGGCCAGGTCCGGTGTGCCCATGCCCGCCAGCGATTCGCCTTCGCACTCCGCCGGCGGGAAGTTCGCGGGCATGCGGATCACGCGCGTGGGGATGCCGTGTTCCCCCAGCAACTGCCAGAAGGCGCGCCCCGTGCGCAGCGTGCGCGCCCCGCCGCCTGTCAACGGAATCAGGTACGGGCCAATCGGCAGCGCGTGCGTCGCCTCGGTAGTCTCCGAGAGCGACGATGCGGGCATGCGCGTCGCCGGGTCGCGATGCACGAAATCGAAGATGCCGTGCCCGCCCGGGTCCATCCCCGTAATCACGCTGCTCCACGCCACCGGACTCTGCGGCGGCACCGTGGTCGCGAGCCGCCGGAAATCGCCCTCCCCGCGCAGGCGCTTCAGGTTGGGCAGCGAATCCCAGTGCGCCTCCAGGAACGCCGGGTCCATCCCATCCACCCCGATCACGATCATCTTGTGCGCGGTCCGTGGGCCGCAAGCCGCGAGCAGTAGCGCCAGCATTCCGGGCAGCGCGTGACAACGGTTCACGCCGTGCCCCCGGCTTCGAACAGCGCCTTGCCTTCCATGTGCGGAGGCGCCGCGATGCCGAACAGATCGAGCGCCGTGCGCGCCATGTCTTCGATGCCCGAGTCGGCCGCCACGATGCCGCGATTACAGAACAGCACGCCGGGCACCAGCAGCGGATCCACGCAATGATCCCCGCTCCACGCCTTCTGATTGTCCGTGAAGACCTCCGCTCCGACCTTGCCGTTCGCGGCATCCCAACTCGCGCGATAGCCCTCCGCGTAGCCGATGATCAGGTCCGGCGCCGCATCCAGATACGGGCCGGTGTAGAGCGATGCCGAGGGCCATGCCGCGCGGATGGCGACCCGGTCGCGCGCTTCGTCCCGCAGGCCGCTCAGCTTCGCCGCGAGTTCCCCGCGCAGCGCCGCCGCGGGTGCGCCCGCTTCCACAATGCCCTGCGCCTCGCGGCCCTTCTGGTTGAGATAGACGCCCGCCAGCCCGAACGTGTAAGCGCGGGTGCGCCCCCAATCGATCTCGCGCAGGTACTTGCCCTCGCCGGATGCGCCCGGCAGCAGCGCGAGGTAGCCCTCCCGCAGCAGCCACGCGTTCAGATCCACGCCGCGCTCGAAGCTCGTGAAGCCGTGATCGCTCAGCACCATCAGCACCGTGCCCGCATCCAGATGCGCCATCGCCTTGCCCACCAGCCCATCGGCGCGCATATAGAGTTCCTCGATCACGCGCGCGTAGGGTCCGTCCCCGTCCTTCTGCGCGAAGAACATATGCTGCACCCGGTCCGTCGTGTCGAAAACGCACGCCACCACCCCGCGGCGGCAGCGCTCCAGCGCGCTCAGGAACATCGCCTCGCGCTCCGCGTAGATCAGCCACGCCTGCTGCAAAAACGCGTCGTTATCGATGGCGTGTTCGTTCAGCGCCCACGTGTCCTCCGCCATCCCGAGCGTCGCGTAGGCGCCCAGCAGTTTGGCCAGGTAGGCCGCGTAATACGAGGGGTGCGAAATCTCTAGCGCCGGATCCTCGGGGTTGATGTTCACGGGCGTGCAGTAGAGCGAAATCCCGGGCTCCACTTCCGTGAGCAGCAGCCGCACAATCCCCGTCACGCGCGCTCCCAGCGAGGCGCGAAACCGCAGCGTGATCCACGGCGTATATTCGCCGAGCTTCAATTCATGCGTGTCGCCATTCACGCGCAGCGTCGCCGTGCCGCCCCTGCCCTTGCGCAGTTGGAACGCGATCTTCAACTGTCCGCCGCCCTCTTCCATCTGGTTTTCCGGACCCGCGAATTCGCCGTGATACCAGCCCTCCCGCGCGGTCAGCGAGTGCCGGTTGCCGCTCTCCATCTCAGCGCTATCCATCCCCGCTGTCTCCGCGCGCGTGGTGAACAGAGAGAAGGTGCCCTGCGTGCCGAGCAGGTCCGGCGTGCACATCGCCGACAAGAGCCGCCCGTGAAAATTCTCCGGCGGAAAGGTGATGGGCACGCGCAGAATCGTGGAGGCGATCCGGTGCTGCCCCAGAACCTGCCAGAACGTCCTGCTCTTGCGCCGCATCTCCACCATTGGGCGGCTCAACGGAATCCGGTACTTTCCGATCCGCAGCACCCGCTCCGGCGCGTGCACGCGCGCCGAAGAGAGCTCCGGCAGCAGTGAGCGCAGGTTGCGGTTGAGAAAGTCGAACATGCTGTGCCGCGCCGGGTTCACGCCCGTCGCGAACGTGGACCATGCCACCGGCGAGAGTGGCGGAAACGTGGTGCGCAGGCGATGGAAGCTGCCCATCTCGCGCAGGCGGCTCAGGTTCGGCAGCTTGCCCTCCGCCATGTAGCGCTCCGTGAGCGTGGGGTCGAGCCCGTCCAGCCCCAGGAAAATCAGCCTCCGGATCTTCGCGCGCCGGTATCCCTGCCGCCCCCGCAGTACGCCCCACATCCAGCGGAACGGCCAGGCAACCAGGCCGGCGAGCGCGAAGAAGAGCCCCGCCAGCACCGTCAGGAAACTGCCCAGAAACGTGAATCCCGCGCCCGGTCCAATGTAGGCCACCAGCAGGGTGACGGGCAGGCTCATCGCAGCTTGCCCTCGACGAACGGCACCTCGAACACCTTCCTGTGCATGATTGGGCCGTGGCCGAAGAAGCCGCTCTCCCCGAACAGTTCGCCGTGGTCCGAAGTGATCGTGATGTATGTGTTCCGCGGGACCAGATCGAAGAGTTCTTCCACCACGCGGTCCAGATGTTTCACCGCCTCGATCTGCCGCTGCCGCAGCAGCTTGAGCTTCGCCGGATTGAAGAACTTCTCGCCGCCCTTCACCAGCTTGCCGCCCACCACCTGATCGTCCAGGTGTTTGAATACGCCGTGCACGCCGGCGATGCGGGGCCACTCATCCGGCGGTTCGTCCGGCAGCGCAAACGGGTAGTGGGTCTCGCCCACGTTGAGCAGATAATACGACGGCCGGTCCTCCGCGAAGCGCAACTCCGGGAGCATCGCCCGCATATCGTTGTGCCGCTCCATCAGCCGGTAGGAATCGAAGCCGTGATTCAGAATCGTGCGCGGGTTCAGCACCGGCATGCTCACCATCGCGTGCGTGCGATAGTGCAGCCGCTCCTGCAGGAACGAGGGGAAGTAGAGCTGCGGCACCAGCGAGCGGAAGCCGATGCCCTCGATCCCCAGCCGCTCGGAGTATTTCAGGAAATCCTTCTTGTAATAGTCGTACGCGAACACGTGCTTCGGGTTCGTGTGCGGCAACAGGCCAGAGAGCAGGTTGTAATGCGAGGGCGCGGTCCACGAGGCATACGACCACCGCGCCTCCACCGTGCCCAGACTCGACATGGTCTTCGGCTGCGCGGCCACGAAGGAATCGTAGCGGCAGCTATCCAATACGATGACGATATAGTGGTTGCCGGGCGCGTGACTCGGGGGCGGAACATTCATGACGCTTATTAGCTATGATCGTCGAATTTCCGTGCTCCTGCACCCTTCTCGAATCACCTGCCGGGAACTTCGCATCCCGCCTTAGACCACCGGTATCGTCACCGTCTGCGTCAGCGTCCCGATGGTGAATACCAGTTGCAGGTTGGTGGCGCCCGTGCGCACATCGACGGTCCATGTGCCGGGAATATTCCCCGGGCTATAGAGCGCGCGGACCGAGCCGCTGCTCGTGGCGGGAATCGCCACCTGCGGCCGCACGTTGCCGCTATAGGGCAGTCCCGCCGCGTCCAGAATGCGCAGCACCACCACCCCCGATGCCGTGGAGCCGGCCGGGTCTGTCCGGTCCTGGTAAAGCACGGAGATGGCCGCGGGCGCGCCTCCCGGTGCGGCGAACCAGTAGGGGATGCGCGTCATTTTCCCGCTGACGGTTCCGGTCACCACGAGGTAGCCGGAATACTCGCCGGCGGTGAGGCCGTTGGCGTCCAGCGTGACTGTAGCCTGCTGCGAAGCGCCCGGGTCCAGCGCGAAACTCGTGCTGTCAATCGCCGGCGCCGGTCCATCCGCGCTCGGGAGCACCTGCACGGTGAAGGTGTCGGTCGCATTTCCCACATTGGTCAGGGAAAGCGGGAGCGTGCCGTGCAGGGTGCCTGCGCCCGTACCGAAACTCAGGGAGGTCGGTGTGGCGGCCAGTGTCCCGGTTACGGCGGCGGCTAGATTCATCATGCCCGTGCCGGCTTGGGAAACCGTGGCCGGTACACCCAGAGCGGTCGCGGCAGTGCCGCTATTCACCAGCAGCGAGCGGTATTGTGCGAATGTCAGTCCGGGCCGCGCGCCCTTCAACACCGCGGCCGCGCCAGCCACCAGCGGCGAGGAAAAGCTCGTGCCCGCAGTATTGATGAAGCCTGTCGCGTTGTACGATTCGCCGCTCTTATAGGTGCTCTGCGCGCCCGTGACGATGGCTTCGCCCACCGCCACCAGGTCCGGCTTCAGGCTGCTGCCCAGCGCCGGTCCGCGGCTGGAAAAATAGCTCAGGTCCGTGGCGGCGGGAAAGGCCGTGACTCCGGTGAAATCAAGCGCGGCGGAGAGGCCGGCGTTTTGCGCCAGGTTGCCCAACAGCGTCAGCCCATCGGCGCGATTGAGGAAGAGCGCAGGCAGCGTGGCCGCGCCCACCGTCACGCTCCCGGCGGAGAAGTTGTTGCCGGTGGCGCTGTTGTACACGATGATGGCGGCGGCGCCCCCCGCGGCGGCGTTGTTGAGTTTGCTCTCGAATGTGCACGTGCCGCGCAACACCAGCGCAATCTGCCCCGCCACCGATCCGGCGGGCAGCGGCGAACAGCCCAGGCTGGTTGGGTCCAGGCTCGTGATATCGAAGAGCGTGCCGCTCAGGATCTGCCCCGGGTTCGGTCCGTCCGCGAAGTAGGCTTCGTAGAGCGTGCCATCCGGCAGCGTGATGGAACTGGCAAAGGAGTGATCGTTGTGAATCGCCCCCACCGCGATCGCGTCGGGAGCGTGCGCATACCCGCCCAGCGTACCGGGTCCGGGTCCCTGATTGCCCGCCGCGACCACCACCAGCACGCCCGCTTGCGTAGCGCGTTCCAATGCGGCGATGCCAATCTCCGAGGTCGAAACTTCCGAGTAGGAGACCACGTAGGCGCCGAGCGAGAGGTTGAGCACGTCCATGCCGTCCGCCACCGCGTCGTCGATTGCTTTGGCGATCACATCGCTGGAACCGCCATTCGCGCCGAGCACTTTGTAGTTGCCGATGTACGCCATCGGCGCCACGCCGGAGAGGGTGCCGTACGCCGTGACGGCGGGCCCGCCCGCGGCCGCGAGCGAAGTGCCGGTGCCGTGGCCATCGTGATCGTCGGCATCGGGATAGCTGCCGCTCCCAAGCAGCGTCGTGTAATTGTTCGCCACAATCACCTTCGCGTTCGTGAAGCGCAGATCGCTATTCGCGCGGACCTTCGGGAACCCATCCACCGGCGGCAGCGCGACACTGAACGCCGGGTTGTTCACGTCGATGCCCGTGTCCAGTATGCCGATCTTGATCCCGAGCCCCGCGCCATTCTGCCCCAGAGGCAGCAGGTTCCACGCATCCGGCACCTTGTGCAGCGGCAGGGCGTGGCCCAGGTAGGGCTGTACGCGCTGCACCGCGTGCAGTTTCAACGCGCCCGGGATTTGCAGCAACTCGTTGGCGCGCGCATCCGGAATGCTCACGATCAGGCCATTGATCACCGTGTCCAGCGATTCCAGCACCGTGCCGCCATGCGCCGCGACGGCGGAGCGTGCGGCCGCCTGAGCCTGCCGGATCCGGTTGCGGTGGGCGGGAAAATCCGCCGCGCGCGCAGCCATCCGCACACCCGGCCGCGCTGCGGTCACAGCCGCCGGATCGCCGGCCAGTTCCAGCACGTAGCGTCCCGGTATGGTCTGTGCCGTCAGGCCGAGGCAGAGCACGGCCGCGAGCAGCGCGAGTTTCACCGGCGCCGCCCATAGCGCGGCAAGCTGCCACCGCACTTCGCCTAATGCGGCCACACGCTGAGGCATTCTGCCACTACGGAAATCGCTAAGTCTCTGATTCCGGGTACTCGGTTGCATGCTCGCTATGGGTATGGGCAATTCCAGTGCCGAACTTCCTCCCCCACCCCAGTCTCCCACGCCCCGATTCCCCACGCCATGGCCCGATCGAGCGCCCCGTCGAGTCATGGGCCATCGCCGCCCGTCTGAAATCCGCCCTGCAATGGAGGTAATCTCTAGGTGTTTCAAAAGCCGGTGCCACCGCCGGAAAGTGAGGCTTCAGATGGATTCGATCAGTAGACGCGAAGTGATCGCCGGTGCCGCCACCGGATTCATGATCGCCAAGCCGGAAACGGCATTCAGTTACCAGGCCAACTCGGCCGTGACTTACGGAGTGATTGGTACGGGCGGGCGCGGCGTCTATGTCGGCACGCACATGGCGCATGTCTCCGGCACGAAGCTGGCGGCGATCTGCGATATCTACCCGGACCGCATCGATAACGCCAAGACCAAGATCCCCGGCGGCGCCGAAGCCCGCGTCTACCGCGATTATCACGAACTGCTGGCGCAGGCCGATATCGACGCCGTGCTCATCACCACGCCCGTCTACCTGCATCCCGAGCACTTCGAAGCCGCCGTGGCGGCGAAGAAGCACATCTACTGCGAGAAGCCCGCCGGCGCCGACGTCACCGGCGTCAAGCGCCTGCTCAAGGCAAATGCCCAGGCGGACCCGAAGAAGACCATTCAGTTCGGCCTGCAGCAGCGCTTCAGCCCCGAGTACCTCACGGCGATGGAGTATTTCAAGACCGGCAAGATCGGCGCCATGAAGATGATGATGAGCTACTGGGTGCTGGGCGGCACTCCGCCGACCTCCGCTCCGCCGCCGATGACGGGCGATGAAAAGATCCGCCGCTGGGGCAGTTGGATGGCCCAATCCGGTGGCGTGATCGTGGAACAGGATTGCCACGGTGTCGATATGCTCAACTGGTTCGCGGGTGAGAACCACCCGCTCAGCGCCAAAGGCACCGGCGGACTCCGCTACCCGGTGGTCTATGGCGATCAGGATTCGGATCATCACGAGATCACCTACTTCTATCCGCATGGCGTGGAAGGCTGGCTCATCAGCGTCAAGCACACGGCCGGTTTCCGCGATGTGAAGGAGCAGTTCTACGGCTCGGCCGGAATGCTGGAGACCTCGCGCGTCTACTACAAACTCCACGGCCCGATCGCGAACTCACCCTACAAGAACGCCGACGATCTGACCGATTCCAGCCTGATCGAGCGCCGCGTCTCCAAGCGCGAAATCACCATCGATGCGGCCGAAGCCTTCTACGCCAGCATCCGCGAAGGGAAGCCCTACAACCTCGCCCCGGTCGCCGCCAACGCGACCTACACCTCGATTCTCGGCAAGATGGCATACCAGTTGAAGCGCGAAGTCACCTGGGACGAAATGCTGCGCGCCGGCTAGCGGACGCGGTCATGCCCCACCGGCGCACCGGCATTGGTGGGGCATGCCGGAGGTGCCGAAAAAGTAAGTCGCGCGAGCGGCGCTGCAATCGCCCCGTCGTACTTCGTGTGGTGGGCGCTATCACGCGTCGCCGCCCTTGTCTGCAGGTGTCTGCAGGGCCGCGTTACATGACGGGGCCGATGCGCCACGGCACGAATTCGTGGTGGCCGAGGCGTTCGGCGCAGGTGCGGCGCCCGGAGGCGACTTCGAGCAGGGTGTCGAAGATCTGGCGGCCAATCTGCTGCACCGTGGCATCGCCATCGGCGATCGCGCCGCCGTTCAGGTCCATGTTATCGGGCATGGCGCGGAAGGTGTGGCTGTTGGTGGCGATCTTGAGCACCGGGATGGTCGGGAAGCCGATGGCGCTGCCGCGACCGGTGGTGAAGGCGATCAGGTTGCAGCCGCCGCCGGCGAGGCCGGTGAGAGAGACGGGATCGTAGCCGGGCGTATTCATGTACGTGAAGCCGGGCCCCGTGACGCGCTCGGCGTATTCGTAGACATCGTTGAGCGCGCTGGTGCCGCCTTTGGCGACGGCGCCGAGGCTCTTTTCGAGGATGTTGCTGAGGCCCCCTTCTTTGTTGCCGGGCGAGGGATTGTCGTCGAAGCTGCCCTCGAAGCGGTTCAGGTATTGCTTGTAGCGCCGGATGCAGCCGAGCAACTTATCGGCGATCGCGCGGTTGCGGGCGCGCTTGACGAGCAGGTGTTCGGCGCCGAAAATTTCCGGGGTTTCGGCGAGCACGCTGGTGCCGCCGTATTCGGCGAGCAGGTCGGAGCAGTAGCCGAGGGCGGGGTTGGCGGTGATGCCGGAGAAGGAATCGGAGCCCCCGCAGTTGAGGCCGAGGGTGATTTTAGAGACGCCGCAGGGAACGCGATGTTCTTCGGCGGCCTGCGCGAAGAAGCCGGCGATGGCGCGGCGCGCGGCTTCGAGCGTACCGGTAGTGCCGCCCGTGGTCTGCAGCGTCATGCCCGCGAGGCGGTTGCTCGCGCGGCCATGCGCGCCCATGTAGTGATCGATCTGGTTGGTCTCGCAGCCCAGGCCGAGGATGAGCGCGGCGGAGACGTTGGGGTGGACGAGCACGCCGCCGAGCGTGCGGCGGAGCTGATCGACATCCGGCCCGAAGGCGTGGCCGCAGCCTTCGCCGTGCGGGAAGCTGACCACGCCATCCACGTTGGGCGGCAGCGGCTGGCCTTCATAACTGCGCGCAATCAGTTCGGCGGTATGGGCGGCGCAGTTGCTGGCGGCGACCACGGCGATATAGTTGCGCGTGCCCACGCGGCCATCCTCGCGCTGGTAGCCCTGGAATTCGGGGGCGTTGGCGCGCGGTCCGGGGATCGGCGTATCGGTGGTGGGGAACTCATAGTTGAGGGTGAGTTCCTCGAACGCGAGGTTGTGGGTGTGGATGTGGCGTCCGGCTTCGATGGCGGCTTTCGCGCGGCCGATCACCTGGCCGTAGCGCTCCACGGCTTCGCCGGCGGCGATGGCGCGGAGGGCGACCTTGTGCCCGGCGGGAATCGGGTCGAGCGTGGTGACGGCGATGCCATCCACGAGCAGTTCGGCGCCTGCGGGAATGGGCACTCGGGCGATCGCGACATTGTCGCTGGGGTGCAGATGGATGGCGGAGTTCTCCGCGTTGGGAAGTTTCGAGATTTCGAGCAGCATGAGTGGGATTACCTTTCCAGCTTCAATTCGCCATCGGGCTTTTCGATGTGGACGTGGAGTTTGCCGTTGACCGGGTGGATCCACACGCCATCGCCATCCTTAGGGACCGGGATATTGGCGGGGCCATCGACGGTGACGAAGTGGTCGTCTTCGGCTTCCGCAATGAGCTTGCCGATGTGGAGGTGGATGTGGCACTGCGAGCGCTTGAAGGTGGAGTTGAGAGCGATGCCCCAGGGGTCGGCGGGCCATTCGGCCTTGGCCTTGGCGATGGCGGCGCTCCAGTAGCCGGTGCGCTGCGCGGGGGTCATTTCCGTGAGTTGCTGGGGATGCTCGCCGTGGAAGCGCGGCAGGGCGAGCCAGCGGTGGAGCTTGAGCGGATTGGTATCGCGCAGGAAGAAGAACTCGAGATCGGCGGGCTGCTTTTCGGCCTCCTTGCAGAGACCGCACTCGCGGGCTTCGAGCGTGGCGGGGACGGCGACGTCACAGAGGCAGGTGCGCACATCGGCGCGCGAGAGCGGGAGCAGCAGCAGGACGATCGCGGGGAGGCACTTGGGAATGCGCATCGCTATCGATTATAGCGAGGCGGGATGAGGTGAAGAATGGATTAGCCGACAGGCCACAAAATCCGATGCCCTGTCCGCGCGAACGGTAGGTCAGGCGGTTCCGCCTGCCAACTGCCCGGGCGTGCCGAGTCGGCAGAGGAAAGCGTCGGCCGGCCGAACCGCCTGCCCTACTGTCTACTTGATGAGTTCGATGCCGTAGGTAAGTTGGCGGCCGTGTTTGAACGCGGCGGCGTCATTGGCTCCGGCGGCGTATTTGATGCGGATGCGGGAGTGAATGGGGTCTGACGTGCCGAGGAACTGCGTGGCGCCCAGCAGGTTGAGCTTGGCAAGGGGCACGAGCAGGGAGATGTCTCCGGCGCCTTCGAAGCGTCCGCGTTTGCTGGGGTCGATCTGGTCGAAGGGCAGGTACCAGCCCTTGGCGTTGATTTCGAAATCGACGGAGTCCTGGCCGAGCGGTCCGGGCAGGAAGCGGATGGGCTTCCAGGCGAGCGTGGGGGCAAGGCGGAAATCGTTGATGTTCGGAAACTTCTTCAGGGTGGCGGGGTCGCGCTGGATGCGGCGCTCGTATTGGGCATCGGCGGTGATGACGGGCGAGAGGGGAATCTGAATGATGGAGTTGTAGAGCGCGGGCTTGGCGAATTTCCAGGGCAGCACGGTAGAGAGGCCGGCGCCGGCCAGAAAGCTGGCATTGCGCGCCACCTGATCGCCCTGCACCATGGCCTCGACGTGCGCGGGCACGTACCAGCGGGAGGTCAGGCTGCGCTCGAGCCCGCCGGTGACGTTGAATTTACTCTTGCTGTCGCGCTCGTCGGTAGAAAAGAGGTCTGTGGTCTTGAGATAGGTCCGGGCGAAGTGCCAGCCGGTGACGAGTTCGGGGAGGTTGAAGGCGAGGTTGAGTTGGCCCACATCGCGCTTGGCGCCAGTGTAGAGCGTTTCAGCGGGGGCGGCGGTGGGGTTGAAGTTGAGGCTGTACTTCTGCGCGCCTTTGACGGCGAGGGGCGCGGCGGTTTTGGCGATCACACCCTGGGAACCGGAGATGGAGATGGTGAGCGTGTCGCCATCCTTGAGTCCGCGGGAGAGGACGAGGTAGGCGAGCGAGTAATCGG
>CAIRBY010000368.1 GCA_903876865.1 uncultured Acidobacteriia bacterium | reverse complement strand
TCTCCCACGGCAGTTCGGGCTTCAGGACGGGGCCGTCCATGTACTGTGTCCAGGTGTCGCGCCCGAAGCCCGAGTGCAGTGGAGAGGTCGCCAGCGCCAGCATCTGGATTTTGGAGGATTGGTCGCGCGTGGCGAAATAGAGATTCAGCTTGCCATTCAGTTCGAGCACGTCCACATCGATGGCGCGGCCGGAATTCCAGGCGCCCTGCGCGCGCAGGATCGGGTTGGAGGGATCGCGGGTGAAGTGCAACCCGTCCGTGGAGACGGCGTGGCAGACGGCATCCTTGGGTCCGTTACCGTATGAATTGTAGAAGAGGTGCAGTTTGCCATCGAGCAGGATCACCCTGCCGTTGACCAGACCGTTTTTCTCCACTTCCTGCTCGGGCAGGATTTCGCCCACCTTGTGCCAGTCGATCAGGTTGGCGCTTTCGGCGATGCCGATTGCCCAGCCGTCATTCGGTCGTCGATCGCCGAACGATTGCATCGAGTAGTAGAGGAGGTAGCGTCCCTGAAAGCGGATGACGCTCGGGTCCTTCGCAAACGGTTTCCCCCGCCGGGCAGGGTCGCCCCAATGCATGGGCGGAAGCGTCTGCGCGGCGGCAGTGAGCGCCAGAAGAAAGAGGGCCAGTCTGAGCATCACCGTTCAGCATAATACGGTGCGGCTTCGGCATGAGATCGAGACTCTAGATCCCGGCGGCGGGATAGCGGGCGCGCATCCACTTCACAAACTTCCCGGATGCCTCCATGGTGGAAAGGCGGCTCTGCCGCACGAGGGCGAAATCGGCGAATTTGCCGCTGCCCTTCACGTCCGCGAGGGTGGTAGCCGGTTCCAGCTTGCCCACGAATCCGAGATCCGCCACGGCGGACTTCGGGTTGTTGGGATCGTCGCGCCCGGCGGAGAGAACCTCGGCTAGCCCAACCACGGCGGAGATGCCGCCGCTGTGATAGAAGAAGACGCGGTCGCCCGGGCGCATGGCGCGGATTGCCTGCAACGCCTGCGCGTTGGTCACGCCATCCCAGAGGGTCTTACCGTCTCGCTTCAGGTCGTCGATGGAATAGACGAGGGGTTCGCTCTTGGCCAGGAAATACTTCATAGGTCGTTCTTTAGTACAACACGGTAGCGGGCTTTACCGGCTTTGAGATGTTCGATGGCCTCGTTGGCTCGGCTCATCGGATACTCTTCGGTCACGGGCTTGATGGCATGGCGGGCGCAGAAATCGAGCATCGTGGCCACCGTGGCCGGAGCGCCGGTGGGCGAGCCTCCGATGCTGCGCTGTGCCCCAATCATCGGGAAGGCGGGGATGGGCAAGGGGCCGTGAACCACGCCGACCAGATGGAGGCGGCCTTTGTTCGCAAGAGCACCCAGGTATGCCGGCCAATCGAGTTGCACGTTGACGGTGGAGAGGATGAAATCCAAGGACCCGGCTGCTTTGCCGAGCCCGTCGGCGGAGTTCGTATCGATGATGTGATGGGCTCCCAACTTACGGGCCTCCTCGGCCTTGCTCGCGGAACTGGTGAAGGCGGTTACCTCGCAGCCCCACTTGTTGAGGAATTGTAGCGCCAGATGGCCGAGGCCGCCGATACCCACCACGCCGACGCGGTTCGTGGGGCGCACGTCGAACTGCACCAGGGGATTGAAGACGGTGATTCCGCCGCATAGCAGCGGTCCGGCGGTGGCGGCGTCCACGCCCTCCGGGATCGGTGTCGCCCAGGCCCAGTGGCAGCGTACCCGCGTGCCGAAGGCGCCGTGGCGGGCGACCACCGTTTGTTCCAGGCTGGTACACAGGTTGTGGTCCCCAGCAAGGCACGGGCGGCACGACATACAACTGCCGGAATTCCAGCCGAGACCCACCATCTGGCCAAGGTGGACCGCTTTGGCGTGCGCGCCCAAAGCGACCACTTTGCCGACGGCTTCGTGTCCGGGAACGAACGGATACTGCGTCATCCGCCAGTCGTTGTCCAACATGGACACGTCCGAGTAGCAGATGCCGCAGTATTGCACTTCGATTTCCACCTGTTCCGCGCCGAGTGGGCCGGGATCATAGGAAATCAACTCCAGTTTTGCGTGCGCCTTCGCCGCAGCCAATGCACGAATTTCCATCATGTCCTCAGCATGACATGCGCGGTCTGGATGAGTTAGTGATGTGGGGGTTTTAACTCACGGTTGTTCAGTCGAGCACGGCTGCGTTGATCTCGATGATGTGGCGGTCGGGGTCCAGAATGTAGATCTGCGGGAACCCCGCTCGGCCCTTTGGTTGCAAAATGAGGCGCAGGAAATCATCGGGGTTATTTTCGTCATAGCCTTTCGAGCGCAGGAACCGCAGTGTGTCCTGGTAACTTCCCACCCGCACCGCCAGATGGATATCCCGGGTAGCGAGTGCCTTGCCCGTCCGGAACGTCTGCTCGGTAAAGACGATCAGGTGCAGTTGCTGCGTCTTCCCAATACCGAACCATGCACCGGGAAAATCGAAATCCGGCCGGGGCACTCTGCCGAGGCAGAGAACTTGCTCGTAAAACTCTTCCGAACGCCGCAGGTCCGTCACTGGCAGGCTTACGTGGTGGAGGGCTTCGATCCGCATATGTTTCTCATATGGTATCTGTTGGCGCTGCAGTCGCGGAGCGATGGCATGGCAGGGGCCGGTTCCTATCAGCCTGTATTTTCTCCTCTGGCAGCCAGCGGCGCAGGACCGCCAGCACCTCGTCCCGGCGGACCGGTCGCAGCAACCGGTCAACGATTCCACCATCGAGAAGGTGCTCCGGTACGTAACTGCCGCTGTCGGCAAGCATCGCGACAATGGGCACCCGCCGGTCCCGCAGTGCGCGGTAGAGTTCCACGGACAGGGAGTCCCAATCGATCAGGATCAGGTCGTAGCGGGCCATACGAGTTCGCTCCAGTGCTGAGCGCCCGCCGGTCACGGCCTCTACCAGGACTCCGATACTCTCCAGCATCCTGGTCAGTGATTCCCGGTTGTATGTGTTCTCCGACGCCACCAGCACGCGCCGGGGATCACCTGGGGAGTTGGTGGTTTCCGCGGCTAGCTGCGTCCCAAGAGCCTGGAAACTGCGCTCCGGGCCGACTCCATCGGCGGTATCGCGATTCCACCAGCGGGATGGGGTTGCATCGGGCACAACCTCTCAATCGGCGGTTTTCCGCTCCAGGAGTAGGGCGGGCCTAAGATATTTCCGGAATCCAGCGGCGCATATCGTCACGGATGACGTCAAAGCGATGGATCAAGTGGCCGCAATCCGGCTTCCCCAACCCCCAGCGGTAGCGCCACAGGCAGATGTGAGCTGCCAGCATCGTGGAAGCGAAGCGCAGCCTGCCGTGGAACAGGGCCAGCGCCAGTTCCTGCTTCAACTCCGGACATTCGATTGCCAGTGTGTCGAATTCCGTGTTGATCTCCATCAGTTCGGCCCGAAGGCCCCGCAGGTAGCCGCGAAAAATGCGGCAGCGGCGGCTGCGGAAACCGGATTCCATGCGGGGCGTGAATCCGGGCAGCCTGCGCAGGAAGTCGATGTCTCCAGAGTTGAGAAGGCGGGACATCGATACTGCCTGCGCGTCTCTTGAATTCCGCATGGAGGAGATTCCGGTTTTGAGTATGCACTATGCGCCGGGAAGGGGGTAGTGCCAGCCGTACGGCCAGGGTTGTAGTACAAAAACCGAAATTCAGCCTTCCGCGGGATTGGTAGTAAGCTAAGCGTAGGGTGAAGATGCGCGCATCCGCCGATTATCCGCGCTTATATCGACCGCACGCGAACCTGAGCGATGCGGTGAACGGCAACATTGTGGATTCGGAGATTGAAGGTGGGGTGCACCTGCGCGACCTCTCTCCGGGCACGGTTCTGGAGATTCAGACCAGGAATCGCGCCTACACGATTCTCTACCAAGGGAGGGACCGCGCCCTGATCTCAGGCCACCCGGTTTTCTGCCCGACACCGCTGGCGGTGACCATCCACGGGTCCACCTGGGGTGGTTCGATGTTAAAGGAACGGTACATCGGACGGGGTATGCGGCTGGAGTTTGCCCATTCCCGTTCCTGCCCGATCGTAACGTCTCCCATCCTCAACGTTCGCGCCCGCTAAAGTTTTGGCTTCCCGGCTAGAATTCTGCTGCCGGAGTCGATAAGGGCTACGTGAGGAATCTGCTGCGACAGGCCGAGGAGATCCTGGAAATTGCGTGTCAGGGGGAACAGGATCTGGCCATCGTGATCGATGGCCGGGGAATGCTTCAGATGATGGATCCGGCAGGCTGGTCCTTGACGGGGTTGGCGGCGGAAACCGGAGCGGGTGCGGTTTTCAAAGTGGAGCGGCGGGCTGGAGCCCTCCGGATCGAGGGTTGGGACGGGACACAGCGCTGCCTCATCCAGCGACCGCTGCGCGCGGTGGGCCCCCTACATCACCCGGAGCGGGTGGACGTGGTGCAGGGGCGTGGGGAAGAGCGTCTCCAGCAACTGCTCCTCGGAGATTCCTGCGGGAGCCTCGTTGTCCATGAACTCGAAGCGCACGATTTCGCAGTCTTCGGAGACCCATACGTGGTTGATCAGCCGGAATTCGGCCGCATCGTCGGAGTCCTTGAGGGCAACCCGCACCAATCTGTCACCAAATGCAAGCACTACACCCTGGAGCACTTGCCCGTTGCTGTACGTGATGGAAATCATCTGCACCAATCATGGGGCTAAACAGGGTGGCTTGCATAGTTCCGGCCGTACCACGCCTGTACTAGTAACATGTGGCCGATCCCCTAGGTCTAAAACGTTCGTTTACAGGGATTTTCTGATGTCCTGCAGGCTGGTAACGGGCTATTGTTTGGGCTCCCCCACCAACATCTCCAGCAGTGCCTCGGTGGCGCGGTTGAATTTCTTGCGCCGCCGGTGCACGATCCCGACGGGCCGTACCAGATCCGGAGCGTGCAGCCGGATAGCTACGATGCGGCCCTGTTCGATTTCCGCCTGCATGGTCCGCGCGGGGAGAATGCTGACGCCGGAACCGAGGGCAACGGCCTCCTTGATCATCTGAATATTATCGAAGGCCATCACCAACCGAACCTCCACGCCTTGGGCGCGTAGGAAGCGATCCAACTCGCGGCGGATGATGAGATCGTCATCGAAACCGATAAACGGCTGGCCGTTGAGGTCGGCCGGGTGGATTTCGGTCCGCGCGGCGAACGGGTGGGTTGGAGGAAGGGCCACCTGCATCTCTTCGGAACGCCAGGGAATGACAGTCAATTCGCGGCTCGATTCGGGATAGCTCACCAGGCCCAGATCCGCCACGTCGCCCCGCAGCGCTTCATAGATCTTATCGGGTCGCATATATTCCACATGCAGTGTAGCGGTGGGGTAGCGGAGCGAGAACTGCTCCCGCAGCCTGCTCATCTCACTCAACCCTGTGGAATAGATCGACACTACGCGGACTGTTCCTTCGACCGCGCCCTTCATCGCATCCAACGCCACCGTCAATTCCTCTTCGCGCCGCAGCACATCGCGGCAGAAATCGTGGTAGATGCGTCCCGCCGCAGTCAGGTCAAGCGGACGCTTGCTCCGGTCCAACAGCGTAACTCCAAGGCGGCGTTCGACTTCCTGCACATGCTGACTGGCCGCCGACTGACTGACTCCGCAGTGTTGGGCGCCCCGGCTCATGCTATGAGTTGCCGCAATTTCCTTAAACAGCCGTTGTTCCCAGAAAGACACCGGACCAGCATATCATAAGTTTTTCTAATTGTAATAGTGGTGCAAATATCTATTGTCTAATAATATGAGGGCTGGTACACTACCCTATAAGGCAACCGCCTAATCGCAAGCGGCCGTAACCGGATTACCATACTGGTTGTGGAGGCTTCCCGAGGCAAACACCATGAGCGAGTACACTGTGAGTACTGGTCTACCTTCCGCGCAGGGACTCTACGACCCGCGCCACGAGCATGACGCCTGCGGAATTGGCTTCGTTGCTAACGTCAAGGGGCAGAAGACCCACGACATCATCGTCAAAGGCATTCAGGTTCTGATCAACCTGACCCATCGCGGCGCCTGCGGCTGCGATCCGGAGACCGGCGATGGGGCCGGTGTGCTGATTCAGATTCCGCATGCGTACTTCGCGCGGGAATGCTCGAAGCTCGGCTTCACGCTGCCGCCGGCGGGCGAGTATGGAGTGGGCATGACGTTCCTGCCGGTGGAACCGCACGCGCGATTGCGCACGGAAGGCATCGTGGAACGAATTGTCTCCGAAGAGGGACTGCGCGTGATCGGGTGGCGCGACACGCCGATCGATGGGGCGGCGATCGGGCGCGTGGCTCGCAACTCGCAACCGTACATCCAACAGATCTTCGTGGCGCGCGGCCGCGGCATGAATGAAGAAGAGTTGGAGCGCAAACTCTACATCGTGCGCAAGCGCGCAGAACTGGAAATTGCCAAGAGCGATATCCCGGAAAAGAGCTTCTTCTATGTGCCGTCGCTTTCGGCCCGCACCATTATTTACAAGGGTCTGTTGCTCGCGCCGCAGATCGCCAAGTTCTATCCCGAACTGCAGGACCCGCTAGTGGTGAGTGCGCTCTGCCTGGTGCATCAGCGCTTCAGCACCAATACCTTTCCCACCTGGCAACTGGCGCACCCCTACCGCTACGTGGCGCATAACGGCGAAATCAATACGGTTCGCGGCAACGTGAACTGGATGCATGCACGCCAGAGCGTGCTGGCCTCGCCTCTGTTCGGCGACAACATTAAGAAGCTGTTCCCCATCATTCAGCCGGGCGGAAGCGATTCGGCGGCCTTTGACAACGCGGTGGAACTGCTGGTGATGTCGGGCCGTTCGCTGCCCCACGCTATGGCCATGCTGATTCCCGAAGCCTGGTCCAAGAACAAGCACATGAACCCGCAGAAGAGCGCGTTCTACGAGTATCACGCCTCGCTGATGGAACCATGGGACGGGCCTGCCGCGATCGCCTTCACCGATGGCCGCTCCATTGGAGCTACGCTCGACCGCAACGGTCTGCGTCCGGCGCGTTACCTGGTGACCAAAGACGATCTGGTGATCATGGCGAGCGAGAGCGGCGTGTTGCCGATCAAGCCCGAAGACGTCAGGTTGAAGGGCCGCCTGCAACCCGGCAAGATGCTGCTGGTGGATACGGTGGAAGGCCGCATCGTCAGCGATCAGGAATTGAAGCGCGCGTTGTACGGACGCAATCCGTACCAGATGTGGATCAAGGAAAACCAGATCACGCTGGATCAGCTTGCCGATCCGCCGCGCGAGCACGGCACGGATCACGCCACGCTGGTGCGTCGTCAGCGCGCCTTCGGGTACACCGATGAAGACCTGAAGATGATTCTCGCGCCGATGTCCGAGAAGGCGGAGGAGCCGATCGGTTCCATGGGCACGGATACGCCGCTGGCGTGCCTCTCCGACAAGCCGCAGCCGCTGTTCAACTACTTCAAACAACTCTTCGCCCAGGTCACGAACCCGCCCATCGACCCCATTCGCGAAGAGATGGTGATGTCGCTCACCAGCTACATTGGTACGGAGCGCAACATCCTGGCGGAGACCGCGCAGCACTGCCATACGTTGAAACTGCCGCAGCCGATCCTGACGAATCGCGATCTGGAAAAGATGCGCCGCGTGAGCCAGGGGGATTTCCTGGCGACCACGCTGCCCATGTTGTTCCCGGTGGAAGATGGCGCCAAGGGCCTGGAGCGCGCACTCACGCAGCTCTGCCGCCGCGCATCACTGGCGATTCAGTCCGGTTACACCCTGCTGATTCTCTCGGACCGCGGCGTGGATGAAGACTACGCTCCCATTCCAAGCCTGCTGGCCATGACGGCCGTGCATAACCACTTGGTGAGGGAAGAGAGCCGCACACAGTGCGCTCTGATCATCGAGAGCGGAGAACCGCGCGAGGTGATGCACTTCGCGCTCCTGATCGGTTACGGCGCCAGCGCCGTCAATCCGTATCTGGCGCTGGAGTCGGTGGGGCCGGACGAGAAGGCCATCGCCAACTACATTAAGAGCGTCAACAAGGGGCTGCTCAAGACGTTCAGCAAGATGGGCATCTCGACTCTGCAAAGCTATCGCGGCGCGCAGGTCTTCGAAGCCATCGGGCTCAAGAAGGAACTGGTGGACAAGTACTTCACCGGCACTTCCAGCCGCATCGAGGGTGTGGGTCTGGACGTGCTGGCGCAGGAGGCGATCCTCAAGCACCACTACGCGTTTGCGCCGCAGACGGACTTCGATACGGAACTCGATGTGAGTGGGAACTACCAGTTCCGGGCCCGCGGCGAGTATCACCTATACAATCCGGATACGATCCAGAAGCTACAACAGTCCGTGCGCAACGGCAGCTTCGAGAATTTCCAGGAGTACACAGACCTCATCGATACGCAGACGCGGCAACTCTGCACACTCCGCGGCTTGCTCGACCTCAAGACCTCCGCCGAATCGATTCCGTTGGAAGAAGTGGAGCCGGCGAAACAGATCGTCACACGCTTCGCCACGGGCGCGATGAGCTACGGCTCCATCTCCAAGGAAGCGCACGAGACGCTGGCGATTGCGATGAACCGCATCGGCGGCAAGAGCAACACCGGCGAGGGCGGGGAAGACGAGGCTCGCTTCGGTTCCGAGAAGCGCTCGGCGATCTAGCAGGTGGCGAGCGCGCGTTTCGGCGTGACCACCAATTACCTGATCAATGCCGACGAACTCCAGATCAAGATGGCGCAGGGCGCGAAGCCAGGTGAGGGCGGTCAGTTGCCCGGGCACAAGGTGGATGAGACCATCGCGCGTGTGCGCCACTCCACGCCTGGCGTGAGCCTGATTTCGCCTCCGCCGCACCACGATATTTATTCGATCGAAGATCTGGCGCAGCTGATTTACGATCTCAAGAATGTCAATCCGCGCGCGCGGATTTCGGTGAAACTGGTTGCCGAAGTCGGTGTGGGTACGGTGGCCGCGGGCGTCGCCAAAGCGCACGCGGACGTGGTCCTGATTTCCGGCGATACGGGCGGCACGGGCGCGAGTCCGCTGAGTTCGATCAAGCATGCCGGTGGGCCTTGGGAACTCGGTCTTGCCGAAGCCCATCAGGTCCTGGTGATGAACGATCTGCGCGGGCGCGTGCGGTTGCAGACAGACGGCAAGATTCTGACCGGACGCGACGTGACCATCGCCGCGCTGCTGGGCGCCGAAGAGTTCGGCTTCTCTACGGCACCGCTGGTGGCGATGGGCTGCATCATGATGCGCAAGTGCCACCTCAATACTTGTCCGGTGGGGATTGCGACGCAGGACCCGGCGCTGCGCGCCAAGTTCGAGGGCACGCCCGAGAACGTGATCAACTTCTTTTTCTTCATTGCCGAGCAGGTGCGTCATTACATGGCGCAGATGGGTTTCCGCACCTTCGATGAGATGGTGGGCCGTGTGGACATGCTGGACCCGCGCCATGCCGAACATCACTGGAAAGCCAAGGGAATCGACCTCTCCGCGATCCTCTACAATCCCGAGATGCCGAGCCGCATTGCCCGGCGCTGCGTCGAAGCGCAGGATCATGGCTTGAGCGAGGCCCTCGATTACAAGCTGATCGATTTCGCGCGCGAATCCATCGAGACCGGAGCGCCGATCGAGATCAAACTGCCGATCCGCAATGTCCACCGTACGGTGGGCGCCATGTTGAGCGGCGAGATCGCGCGGAAACACGGTTCGGCCGGACTTCCGCAAGACACCATCCGCTGCCGCTTCTCCGGCAGCGCAGGACAGAGCTTCGGCGCATTCCTGGCACACGGCGTAACCCTGGAACTGGAAGGCGACGCGAACGATTACGTAGGGAAGGGTCTTTCCGGCGGACGCCTGATCGTCTATCCGCCCCGGACTGCTACGTTCCAACCGGAAGAGAGCATCATCGTCGGCAACGTGGCGCTGTATGGAGCCACCAGCGGCGACGCCTTCTTTAACGGCATGGGAGGCGAGCGCTTCGCCGTCCGCAATTCCGGCGCGCGCGCCGTGGTGGAAGGGCTGGGCGATCATGGCTGCGAGTACATGACGCGTGGCGTGGTGGTGGTGCTGGGCAAGTGCGGCCGGAATTTTGCGGCGGGCATGAGCGGCGGCATCGCTTACGTGCTGGATGAGAAGGGCGATTTCGCCGAGCGGCGCTGCAACACCGCTTCCGTCGATCTGGAACCGGTGCCTCACGGCGACGTCGAATTGCTGATGGGCATGATCCAGAGCCATGTGGATGCTACGGGAAGTTCGCGTGGCAAGTGGATCCTGGAAAACTGGGACAACATGCTGCCCAAGTTCATCAAAGTGTTCCCGCACGAATACAAGCGGGTGCTGGGTTTGGCGCGCCAGGCGACCGCGGTCGCATAAGAGGACATTACGATGGGAAAAGTCACCGGATTCCTGGAATACACCCGCGAGTTACCGCAGCGCCGCGACCCGGCCGTGCGCATTCAGGACTGGCTGGAGATCTACCAGCCATTCCCCGAAGATCACCTCCGCACGCAGGCGGCCCGTTGCATGGATTGCGGCGTGCCGTTCTGCCATACGGGTTGCCCGCTGACGAACATCATTCCGGATTGGAACGACCTGGTCTATCATGGCCGCTGGAAAGAGGCCGTCCGGCAGCTTCACGCCACCAATAATTTCCCGGAATTCACGGGGCGCATCTGTCCGGCACCATGTGAAGCGGCTTGCGTGCTGGGCATCAACGAACCCGCCGTCACCATCAAGCAGATTGAGAAGACCATTATCGATCGCGCTTTTGACGAAGGCTACATCGTGCCCGAACCTCCCGAGGTAAAGTCCGGAAAACGAGTCGCGGTGATCGGCAGCGGACCAGCGGGCCTGGCCGCGGCACAGCAACTGGCGCGCGCCGGCCACGATGTCACGGTTTTTGAAAAGAGCGACCGCCTCGGCGGCCTGATGCGTTACGGCATTCCGAATTTCAAGATGGAGAAGCACCTGATCGACCGGCGGCTGGAACAGTTGCGTGGTGAAGGGGTCCGTTTCCAGACCAGCGCGCACGTGGGTGTGAATGTCGCGGTGGAAGATCTGCGGCGCGAATTCGATGCCGTCCTGCTGGCCGGCGGGTCCGAACAGCCGCGCAACCTGAATGTCCCGGGGCGCGAGTTGAAGGGCATTCACTTCGCGATGGAATTCCTGCCGCAACAGAACCGCGTGTGCGAAGGCGATTCGGTTCCGGATCAGATTCTCGCCACGGGAAAGAACGTGGTGATCATCGGCGGCGGAGACACCGGCGCGGATTGCCTTGGCACGAGCCACCGCCATGGCGCCCGTTCCGTCACGCAATTCGAACTGCTGCCGAAACCGCCGGAGACCCGTTCGCCCGCCACGCCGTGGCCGATGTGGCCCCTGCAATTGCGCGTGGAAAGCTCTCACGAAGAGGGTGGCACGCGCGATTGGAGCGTCTCTACCGTGCGCTTCAGCGGTGACGACCACGGCAACGTGAAGCAGCTTCACGCGGTCCGCGTATCGCCGAAACTGGAGCCGCTGCCGGGCACTGAATTCACGTTGGACGCCGACCTGGTCCTCCTGGCGATGGGTTTCACCGGCCCGGTGAAGGGCGGCATGATCGAGCAACTCGGCGTCAATCTGGATGCGCGCGGAAACGTGGCCACGGACGCCAGTCACGCGACCTCGGTGGCGGGCGTCTTCGCTGCCGGCGACATGCGGCGCGGCCAATCGCTGGTGGTCTGGGCCATCGCCGAAGGGCGCAAGGCTGCCGCCGCGATCGACCGCTTCCTGGCTGAGTAACGGCTGCGCAGAGGCTGAGGAAAAGCCAGCCTTGCTTCGCACTTTGAGGCATGATACTTCTGTAACTTCCTCGGGGAGACACAGAAGATGCAGAGACGCGAGTTATTGAAATCGGCCGTAGCCGGCGCGGGCCTGACGATTCTCCGCAGCGGCACGCTGCGTGGGCAGAACGCGCCATCTAATAAGTTGAACGTCGCGCTGATCGGCGTATGGGGGCGGGGAACCGCGCACTATAACGTCCTGCGCAATGAGAATGTCGTGGCGCTCTGCGATGTCAATGACAATCGCACCAAAGAGGCGCTCGCGATCTTCCCCAAGGCGAAGACTTATTGGGATTGGCGCCAGTTGATGGACCAGAAAGATGTGGAGGCGGTGATCGTCTGCACCGCCGATCACCACCACGCCTTCATCGCGAATTGGGCCATGAACCGCGGCATGCACGTCTACTGTGAGAAGCCGATGGGCATTACGGTCGAAGAGGTGCGCACGGTGCGCGCCAATTACCTCAAGAACAAAGTGAAGCTGGCCACGCAGCACGGCACGCAGCGCCACGCGTACCCGAATTTCGAGCGCATCCGGGAACTGATTCTGGATGGCGCGATCGGCGAGTTGAAGACGATTCACGGTTGGGATGCGCGCCAACTGCCCCGTCCCGGCTACCCGGCGGGCGAAGGCATGGCGCCCTCGTTCCTCCACTACGAACAGTGGATCGGACCCTCGCCGTACCATCCCTACAGCCCCCAGTATTTCGGCGGCTCGAGCGGCTTGAATTGCCTGTTCTGGAACATGTACCGCGATTTCGGCGTGGGCCAGATGGGCGATATGGGCGCGCACACAATGGACCTGCTCTGGAACTCGATTGACGCGGGCGCTCCCACTTCGATCGAAGTCGATCAGGAGGTCAGCGACAAGTTCGACCCCAATATCACGCCGGTCAAATTGAAGGTGAACTTCGAGCATCCCGCCAATAGCTGGCGCGGTCCCGTGAACGTGGTCTGGTATCAGGGCGGACTCAAGCCCACTCCGCCGAAGAGCTACATCGATCTGACGCGCGTGGGCAATGGCGCGATCTTCGAAGGCACGAAGGGCAGCATCTTCGCCGATTTCACCAGCCGCCTGATTGTTCCGAACAATGACGATGGCGACTTCACCTATTACAAGCGCCGTTCCTCATCTGAGACGCTGCCGCTGATCGGTGGTACGGGACAAACCACGCAGGCGCCGCCGCGCCCGCCGGCGCCCCGCCCGGCACAGCCGAGACCCGCCACGCCCGCGGCACGGCCCGCGCTCCCCGCCGGTTTTACGGCGAATCCCGTGGCAGATCCCGGCCCGAGCGGCTTCCCCACGGTCCAGATGCTGGCCGGCGGAATCCCCGCGGCACTCGGCCTTCCGAACACCAGTGTGGATGGCGTGCTGCAGGCGGAACGCGAGGGACGTCCGGCGACCGGCGATGTCTTCCAGCGCGAGTGGCTGGATGCCTGCAAGGGCCGCAGCAACGGCGTCACTCACGGCACCAGCAGCAAGACGCATTGCGACTTCGATTACTCCGGTACGATGATCGAACAAATGCTGCTCGGTTTGGTGGCTCACCAGGTGGGAAAGAAGATCACCTACGACCCGGCCACGGGACGCGTCACCAACGCGCCGGAAGCCAACGACCTTTTGAAGCGCGAGTATCGCAGCGGCTGGACCTTGAACGGCTGATTGACCCTCCACTACCTGGCGCGGTACTCGATCTTGCGGATCGCGCCGGTTGTGTTGTAGCTGGCGAAACCCAGTGGCGCGGAGAGGTTCATTTCGCCGCGCCGCAGGCTGATGGTGCGGCCGGCGATTTCGGCGTTGATGATCTCCTTCTCATCGATCCACGCGCGGATTCGCTCTGCCGTTACCTGCAGCCGGAAAACGTACCAGTGCGCCGGCTCGAATTGGAAGTAGGCGCGCGTCTCATTGTCCGAAGCATCCCAGCCATCGATGCTGGAAAGGCCGACGATGTCGCCGCCCCATCCGCCGGTGACCCATGTGCAAAACGAATCCGCGACCGGGAAGGTGAGGCTCGCGAAGAAATCGCCGCCCTCCACGCGCGAGGCTTCGAAGCGGATTTCATAGCCGGATTTGGGGAAGTCGCCGTTCCAGGTCACGCCGGTCATGGGCGCTCCCGCACCCAGGCGGATGGCGCCGTTGGCTACGCTGACTTTTCCGTGGCCGGTGAAAACGGTTTCGCGCCAGCCATGCAGTGTGGTGCCATCGAACATCGGCTTCCACGCCTCTGTCTTCGCTTGCGCGCCGGCCAAC
This sequence comes from uncultured Acidobacteriia bacterium, assembly GCA_903876865.1. Taxonomy (GTDB): domain Bacteria; phylum Acidobacteriota; class Terriglobia; order Bryobacterales; family Bryobacteraceae; genus Solibacter. Next base: position 1,695 of record CAIRBY010000368.1, on the reverse strand, counting down.
GCACAGAGTAACAAGCCGACCGGGAGTCTCCGAAGTGCCATGCCGCTTCGGACTATATCACGGCGTGCTCAACAACTGTTGGAACATGCGAACGTCGTTGGGGTCGGGGTGCGATTGCAACGCCATCCACTGTGCGCCCCATTTACGCGCGCGGCGCAGATCGCCCATTCCCACAAAGAGGCGGGCGAGTCCTGAAGCGCAGCCGGGCCACGCCGGGTCTCGGGCGAGGTGCTGCTCGCACTGGTCTTCGGCGCTGGTGATGGCTTCGCGCGGGTCCAGCGGAACCACGCCAGCGGGCGGATGGCGCATGTAGACGACCGCAGACGCGTCGCGAAAGACCAGGCTCCACTCGTCCTGTTCCGGAGTGGCCAGGGCCGCGGGCAGCGCATAGAGGCGGCCGGTATAGTATTCGAAGGCCTCGGCAACGATGACCTCGATACCGTAGTCCGAGAGCAGTTGCGTGGCGGATTTGCCCCCGAGTTCGGTGGCCTTGTCGAGGATGCGCTGGTGATCGGCACCGACCATTTCGTTGAGCGAACGGCCATCAATGAAGGTCTTCTGCTGCGGCCACAACTTCCACATCAGGTAGCCGCCGGAGCCGAAAGTGTTGAACATCCTGCCGGTGACATGGTGTGCGCGCAGGAACTCCGCAGCGCCTTCCGGGTAGCGCCACTCTTCGGCGCGCAACTGAAATGCCTGTCCTTCCGCGATCTGGTACGCGATGCCGGCGAGCAGCGCTGGCAAAAGCAGCATACCCGTCCAGTGCGGGAGTCGCGGATTCCACGGGAAGTAACTGGCTATCACGATTGCGCCGAAGACGCCGACGAAAATCACATTGCGCGAAGCCATGGCCGCGGCTACCGCGAAGATTGGATAGAGCACCCAATCGACGGGGCGGGCTTTGCCGCGAGCCCACAACAGCAGGAGTGCCGCGCCGTATAAGACGAACGTGAAAGCCTCTTCGGGCGGCCACAAAGCCGGGGGCTTCCACTCCAGGATTCGCGATTGCAGCGCGCTCTGGCGGTAGAACAGGAAGACCGCTACTGCGCGGAAACCGTTCGGGTTGATCCCGCTGGCCAGGACCGAAGCGGCCGAGGCCATCCAGAGCGTGCGGTCGCTCTCTGCCGCCTTGCCTCGGAAGCGCAACCACAGCGACTCGGCAACGTAAGCGGCGAGCGCGATCCAGCCCATGAAATAGCCGCCGTGCGCGTTGGACCAGAGCAGGAAGATGGCGGGCAGTGTCCATAGATAGCGGCGCGATTCCAGTACCAGCAGCGTCAGGCTCAACAATAGAATGGTGGTGACTCCCGGCCGGTCGAGGATCGGCGAATTGTTGGCCACGGCCGTCATGAGAAAGGCCGCGGCAATGCCGTGATAGAAGCCTCGTGTACGCAGGTAGACGGTGCGGCCCACTAATCCGCAGGCGAGCGCCAGCGTGGCTCCGCGTACCGCTACCATCCCCGCAAATCCGGTGGTGGCATAGATGAGGTACAGGAGTAGCTGCCAGAGCCATTCGTGACTCAAGTTGAAATAACGGTAGTTCGCCTCTGCGGGCGTCGGCGCGGGGCCCAGGTAGGTGGTGAAGGAAAACGGATCCGGAATTGCGAGGCGGTGGTTCTCCCAGATGAACTTGCCGGTGCGCAGATGCAAATAGGTGTCGGAGTCGCCGGCCGCCTGCGTGAAGCAGGCCAGCAG
>CAIRBY010000367.1 GCA_903876865.1 uncultured Acidobacteriia bacterium | reverse complement strand
GCCTGCGGCTCCAGCATCGCCAGCACCAAACGCGCGCGGCGTTGCTTCAACGGCACCCAGTACGATCCCGCTGGAATGAAGATTTTCTCCTTCACCGGCTTCGCATCGAAATTCACCGCGACGTGCCCTTCGTTGGAGCCGGACGCGAATTTGATGTTGCTGAAGCGGTACGTCTCGAACTCCTGATCCAGCCCCTTCCCCGTCTTCTCCATCTCCACACCGTGCAGTTTCAATAGATCGATCACGCTCGTCCACGCGGAGGGCACCAGATAGCCGAGCGGCATTTGCGCCGCCGTCACGGTGTCGATCTGATCGTGAATCACCGTATTCAGATCGTCCTTCTCCGCCAGATAACGGGTGACGGAACCACCGGTCACTTCGCTCTTGAACGGTCCGATCTTGAGCGCGTGATACACCAGCGGATGGCTCTTCTCGCTCACCTTGCCCGCGAGGTAGACGGGTTCCGCCTTCCGATCTCCCGCGCGCGCCGCCATCTGCCGGTCCGCCTCGCGCACCGCTTTGCGCAACCCTTCGGGATCCAGCAGGATGGTCTCGATGGTATGACGCATGATGTCGTAGTGCGCCCACGCGCGCGTCTTCGCGGCCTTCAAACTGTGCGATTCCACCAGCAGGGAGGGGCGATTCTGCACCGCGCTATAGAGGTGTGAGTAGCGCGGCGAAAACACCTCCATGAAGAACTCGCGGCGCTGCCCCACGTTGCGCAGAGCGCCGTACGGCGCCACCATGTGCCCGTCCGCCTCCATGCGCTTGTCGAGTTCCGGCACGAACCGCTCCCGCACCCACGTTCCCGCCGGTTCGGCGATATCCTGATTCCTCGCCATGTCCCAGGTGACGTCGTACTGCATGTCGCTGCCATCGGTCACGTGATTGTCGATATGGAAATCGGGGTTCCACGTATTGAAAATCTTCAGCCACGCGCGCATCTCCGGCGTGTCCGCCTTGATATAATCACGATTCAGATTCAACCGCTGCGCGTTCGCCCGCAGCCCGGTGGATTTCGGCCCGTTCTGGCTCGGGCGATGGAAGGGGCTGAAGTACTCGTGCCCGTCCACGTTAAACACCGGAATGACCACGAAGATCATGTGGTCCAGCCATGCCGCATACTTCTTGCTCACCACCATGTCGCGGACGAGCATCAGCACCGGATCCTTGCCTTCGATTTCTCCGGCATGGATGCCGCTCTGAATCAGCATCACAACCTTGCCGGTCTTCGCCGCCGCCTCCGGCGTGAAGGCGCGGTCTTTGGAGACCACGAGCGCAATCATGGAGCGCCCTTCCGGGGTGGTGCCGATATCCAGCGTCTTGACGAATCGCGAGGACTTCTCCAGTTTGCGCGAGATCTCCACCGTTTCCGCGTAGGGCGCGGTCTCGTTGAAATCCGTCTTCTCTCCGGTAGTGATCAGTTCCGGAGGCGAGAGCTTGGTGCTCGCAGCCAGCGAGGCAGCGGCCTTGGCGGCGGGAGGCTCGATCGCCGAGTGCGGCATGATCGGGTCCTGCGCGCAGATGGTGGCTGCGGTGAGAAATACTAACGAGACTTTGCGGAGCATGATAGCGTATGCTACCAAATCAGCCGGGGGCGTTTGCGCGGCCGGGGCGCGAAGCCGGTAAGAATCTCCTGGCTGCTGGAAGGTGCCTGCCCATCCGCGCGCGCGCTCCGCTTATAAGAACCATCGGACATCATCCGCCGCGATTTCACGTTGTCCAGCAGGTACTCGGCCAGGATCTCATCGCGAATTCGGTCCCGCAATTCGGGGTTTTCCACCGGGAACATCAGTTCCACCCGCCGATTCAGGTTGCGCGGCATCAAGTCGGCACTGCCAAGATACACTTCTTCGTTTCCGCCGTTGCGGAAATAGAAGATACGGCTGTGTTCCAGGAAGCGACCCACTATGCTCGTCACGCGGATGTTTTCGCTGACGCCCGGCACGCCGGGACGCAGGCAGCAGATGCCGCGCACTACCAGATCCACCCGCACCCCTGCCTGAGACGCACGGTAGAGCAGGCGAATGATGCGCGGATCCACCAGTGCATTCATCTTGAACACCAAATGCCCCTTGCCGCCCGACGCATGCTGCTCGATCTCGCGCTCATCAACCCTTCGAACCGTTCGCGCAGATTCACGGGAGCCACCAACAGCTTCTGGTAATCGCGTTTCGCCGAATATCCGGTGAGAAAGTTGAAGAGATCGATCACGTCCGCGGCGAGTTGCGGGTTGCAGGTGAACAGGCCAATATCCGTGTACAGGTGCGCCGTCACTACGTTGTAGTTGCCCGTCGCTACATGCAGGTATGGGCGAATTGCATCCCCTTCCCGTCGCAGCACCATCGCCGCCTTGCAGTGGATCTTCAACCCGAGCAAGCCGTACACCACGTGACATCCTGCTTTTTCCAGCGTGCGCGCCCACTCGATGTTACTCTCCTCATCGAAACGCGCCTTCAATTCCATCAGCACAGCAACCTGCTTGCCCTCTTCGATCGCCTCCAGCAGGGCTTCCACCACCGGCGAGTTGCGCCCTACACGGTAGAGCACCACCTTGATCGCGAGCACGTCCGGATCGCGCGCCGCCTTGCGCAGAAAATCCACCACCGGCTGAAAACTCTGGAACGGATGGTGCAGCAGCACGTCGCGCTTGCGAATGAGCGAGAACAGATCCTCTTCGTCTGTGGTCGGCTTCAGTTCCACAGGCGAGGTCGGCAGGAAGGGTTTGTATTTCAAGTCCGGACGGTCGATTTGCGAGAGAGAAAACAGGCGCGTCATGCCCAGCAATCCCTTGCTCCGGTACACCGCGCCGGATTCGACCTCCAGATTGGTCATCAGGATCTGCAGAATGTGCTGCGGCATATGCTGGTTCACCTGCAGACGCACCACACTGCCGAACTTGCGTTGCCGCACGCCTTCTTCGATGGTCTCCAGCAGATCTTCGGCTTCCAGTTCCTTGATTGCGATATCGGCGTCACGCGTCACGCGAAACGGATGCGCCTCTACGATCTGCATGCCGGGGAACAGCGCGTCCAGATTGGCAGCGATTACCTCCTCGATCCAAACGAAGGATTCCTGTCGCCGTGTGCGCGCTCTCTTGCTGGTGGGCTTTTGGGTTCGCGTCAACGGCACTAGTGCCGGCAGAGAATCCGGCACCTTCACGCGCGCAAATCGCTCCGCACCGCTGGCATCCCGAATCAGAACCGCCAGGTTCAGGCTCAGATTGGAAATATGGGGAAATGGACGCCCCGGATCGAAGGCGAGCGGCGTCAGAACCGGGAAGATGATCTCCGCGAAGTACCGCTTGCAGACCTGCAACTGCTTGGCGGTCAGTTCGCCGTACGGAACAATGTGGATTCCCTCTTCGGCCAGCGCCGGCTTCAACTCGGATTCCAGGCAGTGATGCGAGGCCTCCATCAGCCTCTTGATTTCGCGGCGAATCGCCACCAACTGCGCGCTCGGGCTCATCCGGTCCGGACCGAACTCCGCAATCCCGGCATCCAGCTGCGCGTTGAGACTGGCCACGCGCACCATGAAGAATTCGCTTAAGTTCGAGCCGACAATCGCCAGGAATTTGACTCGCTCCAGCAGAGGATTGGTCCCATCGTACGCTTCTTCCAATACCCGCCACTGAAAACTCAACAGGCCGAGTTCGCGGTTCACGTACAGGCGCGGGTCGTCCAGGTCCGGCGGCGGAACCTGGGGCTTCTTGGACCGCGTTGCCGCGGCCGGCGGGCGAGAAGGACGCGCTGGCATGCTTTACCAGCCTAGCAAGGCCCGTGGAGTTGCGGTGAACGCGTTGACGGTAAACGCGCTTTGCCGCTATCATTACCTTTTACCAAGTTGTCAGGAAACGCTTGGCCTCGCTGCATCCAAACGGCCCGGCTTGAACCTCCATGGCTAGCCAGAATCCAGCCCGCGCAACCGGCTCCTCCCCTTCGACGGACCGCGCTGCTATTGAGCGCATCGTACGGGAAGTAGTCGCTGCTCGAATCCCCCAACCGGGCCGGCCCATCGCGCCCACCTTG
>CAIRBY010000366.1 GCA_903876865.1 uncultured Acidobacteriia bacterium | reverse complement strand
GGGCATGATGAAGGCCAATTTCGATCGGAAAGACCTGCAGCAGGCCGCGATGGGCAAACTGCTCTTCGGCGAGGCGGAAGTGAAACGGCTCCGTTCCGCGCTGGTTTCGGTGCCGTAGGGGCTCCGGCGGCGGGGTGCCGGCAGAAGAGCTGCCGGCAGAATAGTGCGCTCGGAAAATTCCGGCCTGTTAAAATCAAGGCATCCCGATGCCCACCCAGGCCCGCTCCTCCCCCGCCCGTCAGTTCTTCGCCCGCGGCGGGACGCTGTCCAAGTGGCATCCCAACTACGAGTTCCGCTCCGGGCAGGTGGAGATGGCCGAAGCCGTCGAATCCGCCCTCCTCGATAAGCGCCACCTGATCGTCGAAGCCGGCACCGGCACCGGGAAGACGCTGGCCTACCTCGTCCCCGCGCTGCTCAGCGGCAAACGCATCATCGTCTCCACCGGCACCAAGACCCTGCAGGAGCAACTCTTTTTCAAGGATGTCCCGTTTCTGCAGCAGCACTTCACCCGGCCGCTGAAGGTCTGTTACATGAAGGGCCGCAACAATTACGCCTGCCGCCAGAAGATCTACGATGCGGAGGATTCTCCCGTGCTCACCGGGCTTGAGGAGGTCGCCGATTTCGAGATCATTCGCGAGTGGGAGAAGACCACCGAGATGGGCGATCGCTCGGAACTGAAGACGCTGCCCGAATCGAGCACCGCCTGGGCCAAGTTCGATGCGCGCAGCGACATGTGTTCGGGCGCCAAGTGCGCCAACTACGAGCGCTGCTTCATCACGCTGATGCACCAGCGTGCGCTCGAAAGCGACATCATCATCGTCAATCACCACCTCTTCTTCGCCGATCTCTCGCTCCGCGATGAGAACTACGAGGGCGGCATTCTTCCCGATTACCATGCCGTGGTCTTCGATGAGGCGCACGAGATTGAAGACGTGGTGGGCCAGTACTTCGGTGTCTCGCTCAGCAACTACCGCATACAGGACCTGCGCCGCGATATCGGCATCGTCAGCCGCATGAAGAAGTTCGGCACGCCCGAACTGGACCGCATCCTGCAGCGGCTCGACGAACTCACCGCGCAGTTCTTCGGGCTCTTCGGAGAGGCCGATCGCCGCGTGGCGTTTCACGGCCGTGACGCCTTCCGCGAGGACAACGAAGAAGTCTACACGGACCTCCGCGCCGCGCTCGATCTGGTGTGCTCGCACCTTAAGTTGAAGCAGAACCCGCCCGAGGAGATAATCCCGCTCTTCCGCCGCAACCAGGAACTGGCCGACGCGCTGCGCTTCGTCATGGAGGAGGATGACCCGCGCTTCGTCTACTGGATCGAAAAGCGCGGCCGCGGCTGCTTTCTGCAAGCCACGCCGATCGATGTCTCTTCGATCGTTTCCACGCGCCTGTTCGATAAGGTCGAGACCGCGGTGCTGACCTCGGCCACACTTGCCGTGGCGGGCGGCTTTGAGTTCACGGAGAAACGGCTCGGCCTGCAGAACGCGCGCACGCTGGTGGTGCCCGGGCACTTCGATTACGAGAAGCAGGCGCTGCTCTACGTCCCGCAGCAACTGCCCGAGCCCAAGAATCCGGCCTTCACCAAACTCGCCGCCGAAGAGGTGGTCAAGATTCTGGAGCACAGCCGCGGCCGAGCCTTCGTGCTGTTCACCAGCTATCAGCAGATGCGGCTGGTATACGAGAAGGTCTCGTTCGAGATCGATTACCCCACGCTGATGCAGGGCACGGCGCCGCGCAACGCGCTGCTGGAGGAGTATCGCGCCACTCCGAATTGCGTCCTCTTCGCGACTTCTTCCTTCTGGCAGGGCGTGGACGTTCCGGGCGAACAGTTGAGCTGCGTTATCATAGATAAGCTGCCTTTTGCGGTGCCTAACGATCCCGTGGTGAATGCCCGGATCGACAGCATTCGCAACGCCGGAGGGAATCCATTCTACGATTACCAGATCCCCCAAGCCGCGATCGCGTTGAAACAGGGATTCGGCCGGCTAATCCGCAGCAAGAGCGACCGCGGCGTGTTGGTTTTGCTGGATAACCGAATTACCAAACAGCGCTACGGCCAGGTATTTTTTGACAGCCTTCCCGATTACGGTTTTACGACCGACCGGGCGGACGTGGAGAAGTTTTTCAATGTTTGAAGTGACGATCGAAGAGAGTTTTTCATCTGGACATGCGCTGCGGAATTACCGCGGCAAGTGCGAGAACGTGCATGGCCACAACTATCGCTGCCAGGTCACGCTCGAAGGCGAGGAACTGGATTCCATCGGTCTTCTGGTGGATTTCGTGGAGTTGAAACGGGCCGTTCACGCCGTGTTGGACCGTCTGGACCATCAGTGGCTGAACGAGTTTCCGCCCTTCGATGTGCTGAACCCCTCGGCTGAGAATATGGCCCGCTACATCTATCAGGAAGTGAAGCAGGGTTTGGCGATCCGCGAAGGGGTCCGCATCAGCTTCGTCAAGCTGTGGGAAACCGACACGTGCAGCGCCATCTACCGCGAAAAGTAGTGCGCGTCCGCTGTCCCCACCGCTAGTCACGCCACCGGCGAAAACCGAAGGCTGCTGAAATTCGTGTTCTGCCGTCTGGCCGGGCGTTGCCTGTATGATCAAGAAGATCCGCGGAACGCTTATGCCTGAGAGTCCGGAAGCCGGTACCCCGCCCAATGTGGAAACGCCGCTGTCTCATGCACAGTTGGTGCAGTCGCATCTGGTGTATTCGCACGGGCTCGCCGCGCTACTCGCGCTATTGATCTCCGCCGGGTTTGGCCTGCTGGCCGCCATCGAACTGGTGGCTCCCGATGTGGCGGGCAGCTCCCCCTGGCTCACGTGGGGCCGCATCCGCTACGACCACACGCAGGGCATCATGCTGGGGTGGCTGGGCAATGCCTTTTTCGCCTTCCTCTACCACGCGGTTCCGGTGCTGACGGGGCGTCGGGTGACCAGCCCGAAACTCGGGCAGTGGCTGTTCGGCATCTGGAATTTCGTCATCGTTCTGCCGGGCTGGGTTCTGGTGTTGGCCGGGTACAGCCAGCCGCTGGAGTGGGCGGAGTTTCCGCTCGTCATCGACGCGTTCGTGGTGCTGGCTCTGCTGCTCGCGGCGGTGCAATTCCTGCCGCCATTCTTCTCGCGCGGACTCGATGAGCTATACGTGTCGAGCTGGTACATCATCGGGGGACTGGTTTTCACGCTGTTCGCGTATCCCATGGGGAATTTCGTGCCGGAACTGCTGCCCGGCGCGCGCGGCGCGGCGTTCAGCGGGCTGTGGATTCACGACGCGGTGGGGCTGTTTGTGACGCCGCTGGCGCTGGCGATCGTGTACTTCGTGATCCCCGCCGCCACGCGCAGGCCCATCTACAGCCATTTCCTTTCGATGCTGGGCTTCTGGCTGCTCTTCTTTCTCTACCCGCTGAATGGGACCCATCATTATGTGTTTTCAGTGATCCCGATGAGCGCGCAGATCGGGGCCATCCTCGCTTCCTCTCTGTTGGGGATCGACGTGGTGATCGTGGTGGCGAACCTGCTGCTCTCGCTGCGGGGCAGCGGCTGGTTTCCGCGCGACCCCGCGCTGCGCTTCGTGGGCACAGGGACGGTGATCTACCTGATCGTGAGCATACAGGGCTCGATGCAGGCGCAGATGGCGGTTAACCAGCGCGTACATTTCTCCGATTGGGTGGTAGGCCATTCGCACCTTGCGATGCTCGGCTTCGCGAGTTTTGTAGCGCTGGGAGGCCTGGTCCACGTCTGGCAGCGGATTCCGTGGGCGCGGTATCACGCGGGCATGATCCGCGCGGGCTACTGGCTGCTGCTGGCGGGCCTGGTGGCGATGGTGGCCGATCTCACTATCGCCGGCCTGGTGCAGGCGAACCTCTGGAACTCGTCCGCGCCGTGGATGGATTCAGTGCGTGCGGCGCGCCCGTACTGGATCCTGCGGATGTTCACGTTCCTGCCGATCGCGGGGGGCTTCCTCAGCGTGATGTTCGGGCTGTTTGTGGGGAATGTGGGGGACGGCTTGCGGGAGATCGAACAGGAGATCGGCCTGGAACCGGTCGCGCAGCTTGCGCCGCGAATCCCCGGGGAGGCGCTGTGAAACGCCTGCTGCACATGTCGTATCTCGCGGCCGGGGTTGGTGGGCTAGGCTTCTTTGCGATGAGCATCCTGTTGCTGGGCGTGTGGCCGGGGCGGGCGCTGCAAGACCAGATCGGGCGGACCCAGCCGCAGCATCCGCCGCACCTGACCGCGAGCGAGCAGCGCGGTCGTGTAATCTATGGGCGCGAGGGCTGCGCGTACTGCCACACGCAGCAGATCCGTTACGTGGCCGCCGACGTCGCGCGCTTCGGCAAGGCGACCCTGGCGTGGGAGACGATCTACGATTATCCGCATCTGTGGGGTACGCGCCGGATCGGTCCGGACCTTTCGCGCGAAGCCGGCACGCGGCCGCAGGACTGGCAATTGTCGCATCTCTACGCGCCGCGAACGCTGGTGGCGGATTCGGTGATGCCGGCCTTCCCGTGGCTCTTCGCGGGCGCGCCGGATCGTCCGCTTCAGGAGGCGCGCGACCTGGTGAATTATTTGGAGACCCTGGGGCGGAATCGCGAACTGGTCGGCGCCGAAGGCGAGGCCTTCGCGCGCATGGCGTGTAACTGCCCGGGCGACGAAGAGAAGTTTGGCTTCGGTGCGGGTCCGCTGAATGCCAGTCCCGCGATGGCCCGGCGCGCGGGAGCGTTCCCGAAGTTGGAGGCTGGCGATGCGGCGGCGGGACGAGCGCTCTACGCGACACATTGCGCCGGTTGCCACGGCGTTGCGGGGCTAGGCGATGGACCCGGCGCGGCGGGCTTACAGCCGAAGCCGGCGAACCTCGCCGAGCGAGAATACTCCGGGGACCAAATTGGCTTCGTTTTGTGGAATGGTGTGGCCGGGACTTCGATGCCGGCGTGGCGCGATCTGGCGGCTGGCGACCTGGCGTCGCTTGCGGAAGCCGTTCGCGGCTTCCATGCCGCGCAGTCCGAGCCGCCGATTCCGCGAGCGGTCCTCGATCTGGGCGCCCGCGTCTACACGGATCGGTGCGCGCAGTGCCACGGAAGGAACGGCGGCGGGGATGGGCCGGCCGCGGCGCAGTTCCCGATCGCGCCGGCGAATTTCCGCGGGAGGCGGCCCAGCATTGCGGCCAGCCTGCGCGCAGTCCGTGAGGGCGTGGCGGGAACGCCGATGGCTCCTTGGGCCGGTGAACTGGCGGAAGCGGAGCTATCCGCGGCCGCATACTACGTGCGGACCTTTTTTGTGGGAGACGCGCGATGAACCTGCATGAGCCGATCTCTTCCGGTGCGGGTGGCGGCACGGTCGATGTCACGGCGATGAACGTGGTGGTGGCGCTCGCG
>CAIRBY010000365.1 GCA_903876865.1 uncultured Acidobacteriia bacterium | reverse complement strand
CGCCGGCAAAACCGTCCAACAGGTGCGCGGATGGCGCCGGGCTCTGTGGGGGCGCCGGTGCCGGAGACTTCGGCGGCGCTGACACCGACCCGAACAAGCGAGTGAATTCTCCGGGTTCCTCCGGCGGCAGGCCCCGGAGTGGGGGAGCCGTAGGTGGATCCACCGGTGGATCCACGGTTGGATCCACGGTTGGATCCACGGTTGGATCCACGGTTGGATCCACGGGTCGCGGCGCCGGCGCGGGCGCTGGTCCGGGGTCCTCCGGGAGCGGCGTGCGCACCGCCGCCGGCTGCTGGCTGACCCAGTCGCGCAGTCCCGAAAATGCCTCGCTGCTTTCGGTGACCGCGTAGGTGTTGCCCGCAAACTCGCCGATCTCCAGGAGCGGAGGGAGCGGATTCCCGCCAGCGCCCACCAGCTTCGACTTCAAATCCGCCAGCAGCGTCTGTGACCCCGGGTTGAAAAGATGGAGCAATACGGTTCGGCCGGTGGAACTCTCCTTCGCGCGGAAGGTTTTGACCTCTCCATCCGCGATCAGCCGCTCCAGTTCGAACCTCTTGTAGAAACTCATAGACGCTTCCAGCCGGCTACCGATGTATTATGATGATGGCAATTTGTGAACAAAGGGTCAACAGCGTTACGCTTGGCCCAGAGGTCTCGGGAACGCAACGGATGAAGAATCTCTCGCGAGTCGTATGGTCGGAAGGAATGTACGTCGGGCCCCACCATTTTCAGGCCCAGAATCGGTATTTCGAAGACACCATTCAATTTTCCACCTCCGGCGTCTGGTATCAACCGTTCGGTCTTTGTGGTTACCACCTGGACGCGGAAGCACTGCGTAACGGCACCGTCACGCTCACTCACGCCCGTGGTGTGTTCCCCGACGGCCTGAGCTTTCATATGCCGGAGTTCGACGAACTCCCACCACCGCGACGCATTTCAGACCTGTTTCCCGCTATGCAGGATAGCGTGGATATTTTATTGGCCATCCCGGAAATGCGCTCCGACGGGTTCAATTGCGCCCTGAACGAGGCCGAGCGATCCCTGCCCATCCGCTACCTGGCGGAGGACAAGCCATTGCCGGATGAAAATACCGGCCGCGACGTGAAGATGATTCAGCTCGGACGGAAGAACGTTCAACTGCTGTTGAGCACCGAAAGCGCCGAGGGAATGGTGGTGCTTCCCCTGGCCCGCGTGCGCCGGCAGGGATCCGGGCAATTCGTGCTGGACGAACACTTCTTCCCCCCGTGCCTGCAGATCAGCGCCTGCCCGCCGCTCATGGCGCTGGTGCGGCGGTTGATCGACCTGCTCCAGGAGAAGTGTCTCACCGTGACTCGCCCCAAGCAGGCAGGCAACCCCTCGGCCTCCGGCTTTTCCGCAGAAGGCATCGCCAACGCCTGGTTCCTGCACTGCCTCTATTCCAGTCTGGGTCCGCTGCGCCACCTCTGCGTTTCCAAGCGCGCCCACCCCGAGGAGTTGTTCCTGGAACTCTCCGGGCTGGCGGGCGCCCTGTGCACCTTCAGTTTCGATTCCCAACCCGGCTCTCTTGCCTTATACGATCACCTGCATCTGGCCGAGTGCTTCGAAGCCATCGATCAGCACATCCGCACCCACCTGGAACTGATCGTCCCCAGCAATTGCGTGCAACTTTCCCTCACGCAAAGCTCCCGCTTTTTCTGGGAGGCGCGCATCACCGATGAGCGCACGCTGAATCGCTCCCGCTGGATCTTTGCCATCCGCTGCGACATCGGCGAGGCCAATCTGATCGAAAGCACCGGACGGCTGGTCAAGTTCTGTTCCCGGGACTTCGTTCCCCGCCTGGTGGAACGCGCCCTCTACGGGCTCAAGCTTTCCCATCTCGCCGTGCCGCCGCCGGCGCTCTCGCCCAAACTCGAATTCCAGTATTTCGCCGTGGACAAGACCGGCCCCTGTTGGGAGCGCCTCGTCAAAACACGGGAACTCGGCATCTATGTGCCGGGCGAGTTGCCGGACCCGGAGATTGAAGTGTCGGTGATACTGGAATCCTAAGGACTGCCTCGTGCCGAACGCCGAACAGGGACACCCGCCATCTCCAACCGCCCAGCCGCAGAACCTGGCCCTGCACCTGCAGGAGTTGTTTACCGCCATCGTTCGGCTGCGCGCGCGCCGACAGGAGGTCAGCAACGCGGAGTCGTTCCGCGGCCAGGTACTGCACTCGATCCAGTCCGCCGAGCAGGCGGCGCGGGCGCACGGGTACGCCGACGAAGACATCAAACTCGGTGTCTTCGCGGTGGTGGCGTTTCTCGATGAGTCCCTGTTGAACCTGCGCCAGGCGGTATTCAACGACTGGGTGCGCAGGCCCCTGCAGGAGGAGATGTTCGGCCGCCACGTCGGAGGCGAAGTGTTCTTCGACCGTTTGCAGGAGTTGCTCGAACGCCGCGATTCGCGGGAGTGCGCCGACGTTCTGGAAGTTTACTACCTCTGCCTCCTGCTCGGCTACCTCGGGCGTTTCAGCATTAGCTCCAAAGGCGACCTCCACGCCCTGATGCAGAAGACCCAGGATAAGATCGGGCGCATCCGCAAATCCGGGCCGGATTTGTCTCCCCAGTGGGCATTGCCGGCGGAGGCGGCCCAGGAGTTGCGGACTGATCCCTGGAAACGCCGTTTGCTGATCGCCTCTGCCGTCTGTGCCGCCCTGCTCGCGGTCCTGTATCCGGTCTACAAGATGTCCCTGGCGTCGGAAGTGACAGCCATCGGGCAGATTTCCAGTGTGGGGAGACCGTAGCAATCCCATGGGTTATTTCGGCTACTACCTGATCTCCTCGGTGTTCATGCTGCTGTTCCTGGCGGTTTCGTGGGTCGCCACGGGCCTGCTGCACCTCTCCGGCACGGCGGAAATGATCGTGCGAATGCTCCTGATCGGGCTGGTGTGCAGCGCTGCGGGCGGCATCTACTGGTTCCGCTCCAAGCGCCAGGGCCGGCCCGCGACGGATACCGAGCGGGCGCAGGACAACCAGGCGACTTCCGAGCGGGAAATCGGCTTCTTCGTGCGCGACGCGGAAGGCCGCCTGGCCGCTTCCAACCTCGGCAAGGAGACCAAACTCAGCCAGTTGCCGGTTTTCTTCCTGATCGGTGAAACCGCTTCCGCAAAGACTAGCGTGTTCGTGAATTCCGGCGTGGAACCGGATCTGCTCGCCGGGCAGGTCTATCAGGATAACGTCATCGGGCCCACGCGCCCGGTGAATATCTGGCTGGCGCAGCGGTCCATTTTTGTGGAGGCCGGTGGGTCGCTCCTCGAAGAACCCGCCCGCTGGGGAACGCTGGTAAAGCGCCTGCAACCGCTGGGGCGCCGCCTGTTCGGGGCTCAACCCGCCCCGCGTGCCGTCATCGTGTGCGTAGATTGCGAGATCTTTCTGCAAACCGGCGCAGATGAGAAACTGACCACCCTGGCTCGCGGCCTGCACACTCGCATCGGCGAGATCGCCCACATCCTCGGCGCCCGTCTCCCGATCTACGTCATCTTCACCAAACTCGACCGCCTGGCCGGCTTCACCGACTTCGTCCGCAACCTTACCGATGAAGAGGTCCACCAGGTCCTTGGCGTCACGCTGCCGCTGAGCGGCGGCAGGGAACAGGGCGGTGTCTTCGCCGAGGAGGAATCGCGGCGCTTGGCGGCGGCGTTCGAAGGGCTGTTTCAAAGCCTCTGTGGCAAGCGGCTTCCCTTTCTCGGACGGGAAAACATGGCCGAAAAGCTGGGACCGGTCTATGAATTCCCCAGGGAGTTTCGCAAGCTGCGCAGCGCCACCGTGCGATTTCTGGTGGACCTGAGCCGTCCCAGCCAGTTGCGGCTGGACCCTTTCCTGCGCGGGTTTTACTTTTCCGGCGCCCGTCCCGTGACTGTGAAGGATTCCGAACCGCTGGCGCGCGCCGCCACTCCGCAGGGAAAGACAAACCGCGGGGCCACGGGCATCTTCGATCTTCAGGCGTTGAATGCCGAAGCGGCGCCGCCCACGGGCGCGACCGGCCGCACCCGCCGCATCCCGCAATGGCTCTTTCTCGGGCATCTGTTCAGCAGCGTCATCTTGCGCGATCGCGCGGCCCTGGGTATTAGCGGGCAGACGCGCAGCCGCGAGACCGTGCAGCGGGTGCTGGCAATGGCGGCAGGCGTGTTGTGTCTCGCCTGGTCGATCGGCATGACGGTGTCCTACTTCCGGAACCGCGCGCTGGAGGCGCGGGTCTCCGACGCCGCCCACGGAATTGCCCGAATGGAAACCGGCGGCGGCGCCCAACAACTGCCCTCCCGAGACGCGCTGCAGCGTCTGGACACGCTGCGCGAAACCCTGGAGCAACTCTCCCGGTACGAACGCGAGGGAGCGCCCTGGAACCTCCGCTGGGGACTCTATGTCGGCAACGACCTATATCTGCCTGCGCGCCGTCTCTATTTCAGCCGCTTCCGCCAACTGCTCTTCGGCTCCACCCAGGAGGCGCTGCTGGACACGCTGCGCAAGCTACCGCCCAAGCCTGGGCAGAACGACGAGTACAAACCCACCTACGACACGCTCAAAGGCTATCTGATCACGACGTCGAACCACGAGAAGAGCACGCGCGAGTTCCTCTCTCCCTTACTGCTCGACCGCTGGACCGCCAGGCGCCAGATCGACCCGGACGTGCTGGCGCTGGCACGGCGGCAATTCGATTTCTATGCCGATGAACTCCTCCTCTCCAACCCCTACACATCCGCCAACGATGGGGAAGCCGTGGAGCAGGCGCGCTCCTACCTGGCGCAATTCAACGCCATCGAGAGCATCTATCAGTTCATCATCGCCGAGGCTTCGCGGCAGAAACCGGCGGTCAATTTCAACCGGCAATTCCCCGGCTCGGCCGCGGTTGTGGTCAATAACATGGATATGCCGGGAGCCTTTTCGGTGGAGGGCTGGAAGTTCGTCGATAACGCGATCTCAAACGTGAAGCGGTTTTTCGGCGGCGAAAGCTGGGTGCTGGGCAACCGCGCCTTCACCAATCTCGACCCCGTGGCCATCGGTCCGGCGTTGCGCGAACGCTATCGCAAGGACTACATCGCCAATTGGCGCCTGTATCTGGCCAGGTCTCAGGTGGCCCCCTACGCGAACTTGGCCGATGCCGCCAAGAAGCTCGGCCAGTTATCCAGCAACCAGTCCTACCTGCTCGGCTTGTTCTGCCTGGCGAGCGTCAACACAGCCGTCCCCGATGCGGACACCGCGGCGCCCTATCAGCCCGTCCAGTATGTCACGCCGCCGGGGTGTACGGACCGTTATATTCAGGATCACAACAGCCCCTACGCCGGCGCACTGGTGAGCCTGCAATCCTCCATGGAACGGGTCGCCAAGAGCGGCTCCGACGTGAAGGAAGAGCTGGTCTCCCAGACTCTGGCCGACGCCACCAATGCCTACAAAGTCACCCGCCAGATTGCGCAGAGCTTCCGCACCGACCGCGACGGCAATGTACACGGGATGGTGGAAAAACTGATGGAAGATCCCATCCGCCAGGCCGAAGGCATTCTGGGACGCCTTGGACCCTCGCAGATCAACACCGAAGCCAGGAGATTCTGCGGCGACTTCGCGGGATTGACCAGCAAGTACCCGTTCAATACCGCCTCGCAGAACGATGCGACGCTGGAGGAGATCGGCGCCTTCTTCCGTCCCGCCGACGGCAGGATCGCCTCCTTCGCCGGCACCAACCTGCGCAACTACCTGGAGCGGCACGGCAACCAGTGGGTGCGTAAGCCCGATAGTCGCGTGCAGGTCAGCGAAGCGTTCCTGCGTTTCCTCAACCGCGCCACCGCGCTCAGTGATGCGCTGTATAAGAACGGCGCACGGGATCCGAGCCTCACTTACAGCATGAAGTCCCTCGCCGCCGAGGGGATGAAGAGCGTGACGCTCAGCCTCGATGGCCAGGTGCTGAAGGCGGGCGGCGCCGGCGGAGAATCGAAGGACTTCACGTGGCCGGGAACCAGCGTGCGTGCGGCGAAACTCTCGGGCAGCCTGGGCGGACCCGAACTCGGTTTCATTACTTATGACGGGCTCTGGGCGGCATTCCGGTTCTTCGGCGACGCGGACCGCTTCCAGGCTTCCGGGAGTGGCTACACGCTGCAGTGGGTGCCACGCCAAGGGCAGGCAGGCCAACCCATGCGTCTCGATAGCGGCAAGGCCCTGGCGTTGCCTTTCCTGCTGGATCTGCAAGGCGCGCCGCCAATCTTCCAGAAGGGCTATCTCTCCGGTTTCCAGTGCGTCTCCGACGTGGCGCGTTAGGGACTGCGGTGCGCTTCTTGCAGATGGGGACCGGGGGCGCTAGAATTCAGGGTCTATGGATCCGTTAGTGCCTCCGCTGAAGCTACCGCTGCAGCCTCCGGCGGTCAGCGCCGAGTGCCTGGAATCCGTGCGCCTCGCTTTCCCGGGAGCGGCACTGCAGGAGATCGCGACCCGCCGCTTTCGCTCGATCACGGGCAAGATGCGGTTCGATTCCGGGCTCACTTCGTTGATCAGCGATCCCGCCACGGGACTGCGCATCCTGCTCGACCACGCGAAACTGGAAGCCCGCATGCTGTCCGCGCCGACCCTGCCTGCGATGCCGGGAATGCCTGCGATGCCGGCAATTCCGATTCCGCCTGTGCCCTCGCTCTCCGCCGCCACCCAGGTGCTGAATCTCGGCAAGTCCATGGTGGAGGGCCTGGAAGCGGAGGGCATGCGCTATATTTTCGCGGCGCTGGATCCGCTAAAACCGCCGTCCATTGCCAGTTGGGAGATTTGGACCAGCGTCAAGTTCCAACTGCCGATCCTGACGCGGATCGTGGGCAGTTTCGGTGAACGGGTCAATCTCTGCAAGTGCTCGGAGGTGCACCCTCCGGAGGCTTTGTTTCAGATCCCAGCGGGCTACAGGGTGATTCCACCGGAAGTTCCGCCGCTGCCCCATGTTCCCGGACCGTCAGCGATGCCGAGCGCACCTGCTCTGCCATCGGCACCCACGATTCCGTCGCTGCCCGCGATGCCGAGCGCGCCTGCCCTGCCATCGGCACCCACCATGCCGTCGCTGCCCGCGATGCCGAGCGCACCTGCTCTGCCATCGGCACCCACCATTTCGTCGCTGCCCGCGATGCCGAGCGCGCCTGCTCTGCCATCGACACCCGCCATTCCGTCGCTGCCCGCGATGCCGAACGCGCCGTCGCTTCCCGCACTTCCCACCATTCCCAAACCGGGCCTAAAGAACTCGTGAACCGTTTTCCGCACGAAATTAGCTCGTCGTGTGCGTAGTGGGTAATCAGAATCTGAGCGCGGCGTGGGGCACGCCAAAAACACACCCTTGAAGGGCTTGCGCTTTGAGAGCTTGGAAGCGGCGCAGGCCTACTTGGATCACTGGGAAGCCAAGTGGGCCGACACACGCATCCATGGCACCACCAAGCGCCAGGTAGCAGCCATGTTCAGCGAAGAGAAGCCGTCGCTGCTGCCATTGCCGCCGGAGCCGTTCCGCGTGTATCAGTTTGGCGACCGGCGCGTAAACCTGGATGGTTGCGTCGAAGTCGATGCCGCTTACTACAGTGCACCGCCAGGCTGGATCGGCCGCAGCGTAAAAGTGCAGTGGGACGGCCACGTGGTGCGAGTGCTGGAT
>CAIRBY010000364.1 GCA_903876865.1 uncultured Acidobacteriia bacterium | reverse complement strand
TTCGGCTTCTGGCTGATCGAAGAGAAGTCCACCGGACGCTTCCTCGGCGAGACCGGCTTCGCCGAATGCAAGCGCGCCATCGTGCCCTCCATCGAAGGCATTCCCGAAATCGGCTGGGCGTTGCGCGCCGATGCTCACGGCAAAGGCTACGCCACCGAAGCCGTCCGCGCCGCAGTCGCCTGGGGCGATACCCATTTCGGCCCCGCGCCCACCGTTTGCATCATCGCCCCGGAAAATCTCGCGTCCCTCCGCGTCGCCGAAAAATGCGGCTACCGCGAACTCCGCCGCACTACCTATCACGACGAAGCGACCTTGGTGTTCGAACGCGCGAGTGTAGTAAGTATCCCCCGGCAAAGCCGGGGGCTTTAGAATGTGAGCCGCTCAAAGCGGCTGTACGGGGTCGCTAACGCGGCCCCGTGTTGATGTTGGCCACCTTAACGGTGGCCGCTTAGTCCAGCACCTTCAGTTGGTCCTGGCGCTGATCCTCCTGCTCCTGTTTCTTGATGTAGGCTCGGATCACCGCCTCGTCTCGTCCTACCGTCGATACGAAGTATCCGCGAGCCCAAAAGTGCTGATCCACGAAATTCCGTTTCCGCTTCCCGTATACCCGTGCAACATAGATCGCGCTCTTGCCCTTGATATACCCGATCACGTTCGAAACCCCGTATTTCGGCGGTATCGCGATCATCATCTGCACATGATCGGCCATCAAATGCCCCTCTTCGATCCGGCTCTCTTTCTGCTTGGCCAGTTGATGGAACACTTCCCCAAGGTCCACCCGCAACTTGCCGTACAACGTCTTCCTCCGGCATTTCGGGATGAACACCACATGGTATTTGCACTCCCACTTCGTATGGCTTAAACTTTCAGACTCGTCCATCGTGAAAACTCCTTTTCGTGTGCTTGGCGGCTCACGTCTTGGAGTTTTCCGGTGGACTGCCGGAAACGTCAAACTTCTACTGCCACCCCGGCATAGCCGGGGGATCTCCTATTTTTGTTTAGCGGCAACGATATAATGGCATAGGGTTGCCTTGAATTCACGTCTCGATTACGCCGCACTCGTCCGCGCGGCCAAGCGCCTGGATACAATACAGACCTTTTCGAAGGTCCGCCTCGCACTGCTCTCTGACGCCGCCACGCAGCAGTTCGTGCCGTTGCTGCGCACGCTGCTGCACCGGCAGGGCGTGCACGCCGAGATATACGAAGGCGCATTCGACGGGTTTCAGATCGAAACCTTATCCCCTGCCTCGGGCCTGTATGCGTTTGCTCCGGATGTAGTGATCGTACTCAATGCGGTGCAGGCGTTGCGGGCAAGTTATGCGGCGCGCACGGGCGGTGGGCGGGAGTTCGCCGAAGGGCGTCTGGGGACCATCGCTTCCGTGTGGGACGCAATCCACGCTCACGCGCCGAAGGCAGTGATTTTGCAAAGCACATACGTGATGCCGTACGAGCGTTTCTTCGGTAATTTTGACCGGAAGGTGCCGGATTCGCTCTACGCCGTGGCGGCATGGCTCAACCAGCGCATTGCCGAAGAGGCGCGGGTGCGCACGCACGTGCTGATCCACGATGTGGAAGCGGTCGCTTCCTGGAACGGGCGGCGCGAGTGGTTCGAGGACCGGCTCTGGGACATGGCGAAATCCTTCTGCGCCTTTTCGCTGCTGCCGGAAGTGGCGAAGAACATCGTCGATATTGTGTTGTCTCTGCGAGGGCGGGTAGTCAAATGCGTGGTGCTGGACCTGGACAATACGCTCTGGGGCGGCGTGATTGGCGATGACGGGGTGGATGGCATCAAGCTGAACGCGCATGGCGATGGCGAGGCCTTCTACCGCTTGCAGGCGTATCTCAAGGAACTCTTGAAACGGGGCGTGCTGCTGGCGGTGGCCAGCAAGAACGAAATGGAGAATGCGCTGCTGCCGTTTGAGAAGCATCCGGACATGCTGCTGCGGCGCGAAGACATCAGCGTCTTCCAGGCCAACTGGAGCGATAAGGCGGAGAACATCCGCGTGATCCGGCAGACGTTGAACATCGGTCTCGATTCGATGCTGTTCCTGGACGACAATCCCTTCGAGCGCAGTTTGGTGCGGGGCGTGCTGCCTGAGGTGCTGGTGCCGGAACTGCCGGAGGATCCGGCGGATTACGTGCGCGCGATTGCGGAACTGAACCTCTTCGAAACCACTTCGTTCTCCGCGGAAGATGTGCGGCGGGCGGAGTTGTACCGGGAAGAATCGGTGCGGCGGAGTGAGCAAGGGCAGTACGCCGATGCCGATGCGTTTCTGAAATCGCTGGAGATGAAACTGGTGGCGGCGCGGTTCGACTGCTTCCACCTGCCGCGCATCGCGCAACTAATGCAACGCAGCAATCAGTTCAATCTCACCACGCACCGCTATACGGAGGCGGAGTGCGAGGCGCTCATGCACGATCCGGGTGTCTTACCGCTCTATGCGAAGCTGAGCGACCGCCTGGGCGATCACGGGTTGATCGGCATCGTCGTGCTGGCGCCGGATGGCGAGGAACTGGTAATCCGCGACTGGCTGATGAGCTGCCGTGTGCTGGCGCGGGGTGTGGAGCGGCATCTGATGAACCTAGTGGTGGCGGAGGCGCAGGCGCGCGGCTGCACGCGCGTGTGCGGCGAGTACATTCAGACCGCGAAGAACGGTATGGTGCGCGAGTTCTTCGAGCAGTTCGGCTTCACGAAGATTGGCGACGAGCCCGGGCATACTCTGTGGATCCTGCCGGTTTCGGCCTACGAGCCCGTGGCGACGTTCATCGCAACGGTGCCGGAGACAGCTCAATAGAGCTTCCGCTCCCCACATCAACGGGACCCTGGCAACACCTCCGGGTATAATTGTGTCGAGGATCAACTTACTTGGCGAATGCGGACACACACCAGCGAATCGAAGTAATCTTTCGCGATATTTTGGATGACGAAACGCTCGTCCTTCGCCCGGAAATGACGGCCGGAGAGGTGGAGAATTGGGATTCGATCTCGCATATCGACCTCATGGTCGGCGTGGAGCGTGAATTCGGCCTCCGCTTCACCACGGCTGAAGTGGCGGGGCTGAAGAACGTGGGCGATCTTGAGGCGTTGGTGGAGAAGAAGCGCGCTGCGAGCGGTAAATGAACTTCAGCGGTTTTCCCTATCTGGTTTTTCTCGCGGTCGCGGCAGGGATCTTCCAGGGGTGTCCGGGCCGCCACCGCGCGCTCTACCTGCTGATTGTCTCCTACCTGGTCTACTGCACCTGGAGCATTCCGGGAGCGGCCCTACTCTTCGCCGTCACAGTGCTGACTTATGCTGCACCCGTGCTGGAGGAACGCTCCAAGCGCGGTCTGACGACCACGATCGTAGTGGTGCTGCTGGGCTGCTACCTCTTCGCGTTCAAGCTTGCGCTATTAACGCCCACACACGGCATCGGCGGGCTCATCCTGCCGATGGGCATCTCGTATTACACGTTCCGGCTGATCAGTTACGTAATGGACGTGCGCTGGGGGAAGATCGAGCGGGAACGCAGCTTCGTGCAATTCGCGGCCTACGTTGCCTTCTTCCCGCAGATGGTGGCGGGTCCGATTCAGCGGGCGGACGATTTCTTCGCGCAACTGCCTCCGAAGCCCAGGGAACTGGCGGGCGCGGTGGGACGCATCGGGTGGGGCCTCACCAAGAAACTCATCGCCGCGGACAATCTGGGAGTCGCGGTGAGCTACGTCTACGGCCATACCGCATCCCTGCACGGCGCGCCATTGTGGGTCGCGCTTTACCTGTTTCCGCTGCAGCTCTACGCGGATTTTAGCGGTCTTACGGATATTGCGATCGGCAGTGGTCTGCTGTTCGGCATTTGCGGACCGGAGAACTTCGACCGGCCGTTTACCGCCAGCAGCATCACGGCGTATTGGCGGCGTTGGCACATGTCGTTGACCACGTGGCTGGGCGACTACGTGTTCACACCACTACGCATGGCTACGCGCACGGCCGGGAATTGGGGACTCGCCTTCAGCACGAGCGTCAATATGATCGCCATTGCGATCTGGCACGGGCTCACGGGCGGCTACCTGGTCTTCGGCCTGTTGCATGCCGCTTTCCTGAGCGCCGACGTGCTCACAGGCCGAAGGCGTTCGAAGTTTTTCAAGAAGCATCCGAAATGGGACCGCGTGGCGACGCTCTCCGGCTGGGTCCTGACCATGAACATGGTGGCTGTGGCGCTGGTCTATTTCCATGCGCACCAGATTACCGATGCCAACCAGTTGCTGGCCCACCTGTGGAGCGGCAGCGCGCCGGGGTGGTTGGACGCGCTGGGCACGCGCTCGCTGTTCCGCGGAGCGGCGGCGTACGTGGTGCTCGAACTCTGCGAACGGTACCGTCCGGACATCTGGTGGGCGCAAGTGAGGCCAGCGGCGCCGCGCTGGGTGAGATGGAGCATGGCTTCGCTGGCCATGGTATTGGGACTCACTGGCATCTGCCTGCTGCTTTCCGCCAGCGGCGAACACGTGCGTTTCTTGTATGAAATTTTCTAGAGACCTGCTGATTTCGCTGCTTGCCGTATGCCTCGCGCTCGCCGCTGTGGAAGGCGGATTGCGCCTGGCGCAGGTCCGCTTCAATGCCAGCCTCTATCGCTCCGTGCCACGCCTCGGCTTTGGACTGCGTCCGGGCGCCGAAGGCTGGAATGTGGACGAGAATGAAGCGTATGTGCGGATCAACCGCGCGGGGTGGCGCGACAGGGAGCGAACGCTGGCGCGTCCGGCGGATACGCTGCGCATCGCGGTGGTGGGCAGTTGCGAAGTGGATGCACGTCAGGTGGCGATGGAACGGACTTTCGAAACGGTGATCCAGCGCGAAACGGAAAAGCGCGCGGCGAACCACGCCAGACACGTAGAGGTGCTCAATTTTGGCGTCCCTGGCTACACGTTTTCGCAGAACTACCTCAGCCTGATCGACGCTGCATTCGCCTACGATCCGCAGGTGGTGATCCTGGTATTGCAGCCCTTCAACTACCTGCGCAACACGCGGGAACTCTACCCGGGCGATACGCTGGGCACGCCCTTTTACCGGTTGGAGAACGGCAAACTCGTGGAGGACGAGATGACGCGCACCGCCGTGCCGCCCGACCCGCGCAACGTGGCGCGCCATGCAAGGTTCGCCGATGCCATGAACATGAGCTATACGCTCAGCCTGGCCAACTCTGCGAGGTTGCAGTTGCAGCGGTTGCTGGGTCAGTGCAGGGCTAAACTGCACATCGGCGAGACCGCCAAGCCGGCGCCCGTCCACGTGGGATTCGAAGAGCTGCGCTACACGCCGGATCACCCGGACGCGCTGAAAAGTTGGGCGATCGGAGACGCGTTCGTTGAGCTGATGAAGGCGGAGTGCGAACGGCGCGGCATCGAGTTCCGCATCGTCACGGTGGACGACAATGCCGCTACCCATCCCGACCCCGCGATGCGCGAGGCCTTCCGGCACCGTATGAATGTACCCGTGATTGACGCCGCCGAACGCAAGATCGCGCAGTTCTGCGAACGGCGCGGCATCCCGCTGCTCCTGCCGGGAGCGGCTGTACTGGCTTATGCGGAGGCGCACCACACGTTTCTGCACGGCAACGTGAAACTCGGCGACAACATGGGTTTCTGGAACGCGGAAGGCCACGAAGTGATCGGCCAACTCATCTCCAACGATCTGTTGCAGGGCAGCGCGAAAGTCCGGGAGTTTGTACAGCGGTAGGAAGAGACAGGCCACCGTCACCGATGGCCCGCCCTCCTACTTACCTACTGCTTCGGAAACGCCTTGGTATGCAACATCGAATTCACCAGCATGTTGAACTCGCCAAGGTTCTGCCACCGATACGCCGGGTTCGTCGAGAAGAGAATCACTCTCCCCTGCCCCACCGTCTCGTCGACGATCGCCGGACGCATCCGCGTCTCCGCCACGCCCTTCATCAGGCCGCTGAGCACGCTCTTGTCCTGGCCCGGGAACTGCGCCAGCACCGTGCGCCGCCGCTCGTCTGCCGGCACCGTCAGTAGCGGACCCCCAGCCCAGCGCACCGGCACCACGCGATCCGTATACCCGTAGAAGATCGGGTGCGTCGGATTCGTGATCTCCGCCTCCACAATCGGACCCGGCGCATAGAACGCCGCGGATACGCGCGCCGCCTGCACCGTGCGCGTGATCCCGAAATCCGCCGGCAGGAAGCTCGACGCTCCCAGCGTGATCAAGGTCCCGCCTTCGTTGACGAACTTATCCAGTTCGCCCACGCCGGGCAACCCCATGCCGCCCGAAATATCCTCCGCCTCGCCATACTGGCCGAGCGTCGGATACGCCGGGTCCTTCGTGTACGCGTACGTCTTGCCGGCCTTCGGTTCAATATCGAAGATCAGCCCGCGCGAGCCGCCGCGACCGCCCTGGCTCGGAATCACGATCACATCGTACGCCGCCCGCAGGTTGCCCTTGCGGATCCGGTCCTTGTAGATCAGGTCGTAGTTGATATCGAAGTGGTCGAACGCATACCGCACCCAGCCCACATCCTGCGTGCTGCCCCAGGTCGTGAACATGGCCACGCGCGGAATCGGCACCGCATGCTTCTTCGCATCCGGCGCCGCTGCCAGAGTCACGGCGGTGAGGCCGAGTTTCTCCACTTCAGCCTTGAGCCGAGGACTCGACGCCACCAGGAACGTCCCGGCGGGAAGATCCACATTCCCTGCCTTCGCCGGCGCATCCAGCGCTTCGAACGCAACATCCTTCAGGTGATACCTCAGCGTCACCAGATTGTTCGAGCCGTTGTGCAGAATCGCCGTCACCGGACCGCTGCCCGTCACCGCGCCCGCCGGATCGTAATGATCCACCGGCGTCACCGCCACGTCGAGAATTGACTTATCGGCAATCTCTTTCACCTCGGCGTGCGACATCAGGCCCATCGTCCACGCCGTATCGTCATACGTGGTCAATGACGCGTCGGGATA
>CAIRBY010000363.1 GCA_903876865.1 uncultured Acidobacteriia bacterium | reverse complement strand
TTAGAAGTTGGCTGAAAATGCTGGAAAATCGATTCAAGGCGACACCTTCGACTGGTTAATTGCGTTCTTCTCAGGGAACCGCTATTAATCAGTATCGGAGGGGTCGCCCCTTTTCAAAAAACTAATTTGGACAAGTGTGGCTTCCCAGCCTGTCCCACTTGCTTGGTTTTCTCTTCCGAAGGCCCCACCTCGCGAAAGTCGAGGCGCCGCCACGCCTGCCCTACTCCTTCAGGAACAGGCCGATGGCGCGCGTGGCCTGGCGGATCCGCTGATCGTTTTCCACGAAGGCGAAGCGCACGAAGCCTTCGCCGAGCGGGCCGAAACCGATACCGGGCGAGACCGCGACCTGGGCCTTTTCGAGCACCAGTTTGGCGAATTCCAGTGAGCCGATGGAGCGGAAGCGTTCCGGAATCGGAGCCCAGAGGAACATGGAGCCCTTCGGTTTTTCTACCGGCCATCCGGCCCGGTTGAGGCCGTGCACCAGAATGTCGCGCCGCTTCTGATAGACTGCGCAAATCTTTTTGGTGTCTTCCTCGCACTCGCGCAGGGCGATGATGCTGGCAATCTGCACGGGTTGGAAGACGCCGTAATCCAGATAGCTTTTGATGCGCGCCAAGGCGGCGATCATCTTCGGATTGCCGAGGCAGAAACCGACCCGCCATCCCGCCATGTTGTAGCTCTTGGAGAGCGAGAAAATCTCCACCGCTACGTCCTTGGCGCCTTCGACCTGCAGGATGCTGGGCGGTTTGTACCCATCGAAGCCGAGATCGGCGTACGCGAAATCGTGGACCACCAGGGTGTTGTGTTCGCGGGCCAGGCGAACAATCTCTTTCATGAAATCCAGATCCACGCACGTGGTGGTGGGGTTGTGCGGGAAGCTGATGAGCAGCATCTTCGGCTTCACCGTGGAGGTTTTGTAGAGGTCTTCCAGGCGATTGAGGAAGGTGTTCGCATCCGGCATGGGCAGCATGCAGGCCTGGCCTTCGGCCATCAGCACGCCGTATTGATGGATGGGGTAGGCGGGGTTGGGCGAGACCACGACATCGCCCGGTCCCACGGTGGCGAAGAGCAGGTGGGCAAGGGCGTCTTTGGCGCCGATGGTCACGATGGCTTCTTTCTCGCTATCGAGCGTGACGCCATAGTTGGCCTGGTAGCGGCGGGTGATCTCTTCGCGCAGTTTCGGAATGCCGCGGGATTGCGAGTAGCGATGGTTGCGCGGGTTGCGGGAGGCTTCGATGAGCTTATTGACAATCGGGCGCGGCGTGGCGCCATCGGGATTCCCCATGCCGAGGTCGATGACGTCGATCTGAGCGGCGCGCGCCTTGGCGCGCATCTCGTTGATCACGGCAAAGACGTATGGAGGAAGTTTCGAAATACGGTAAAACTCGTCGGAGCGGTCGGGCATTCCTTATTCTACTGAGGCCGGGAGGGCGTTGCCAAATTCACCCGGTCGCCAATGCGGCGGATAAATGGAAGCACACCTCCATGGCGGCCACAGTCCGGCGCCCGTGCGGCGGCGCCGGTTGTGGGAGGTTCGCCTTCACCGGCGCGGTGATTACCGCGCCTGCCGCTTCAGGGACGTGAAGAGTCCGAAAGCAACGGTTCCGAGAAGCAGAATCGAAGCCGGCTCGGGGACCGTGGAGTCGGGCGGCGGAGGATTCGGAGGGTCATCATGAAGCGGTCCGTCGGTGATGGCGGACATACCCGTAGCGCCACTCGCGTCCAGGATGTCCGCGGCGAAGTACGCGGTGATTCCGGTCAGGCCTGATTCCGATACCGACAGCTCTTTGAAGGCGTCGATTCCCAACATGCCACCGTCCTGGAGCTTTACCTTGAAGGTCAATGGTCCTGGGTTCGCGGCATTGGCGCCATGACCCGGATTGACGATGTAGTAATCGAAAACTCCTAGCGCCGGGCCACCCGAGGTGACCGGACCGTCCGGAGTGAAGGGTTGGCTCTGGTACTCCTTTTCGTTACCCCACGGAGCCACTAAGTCGAAGATACTGATCGCAGGGGCGCCGGTGATGTTGAAAGCGAATCCGGGATGATTGTCCGTTTTGTCGTTTCCCGTATCGACAAAGTATTGGGCACCTTCGGTCAGGGTGGCCGTAACTCCTACGGCGTAAGCGTCGATTTGAGTCAATTGCACGTCAAAACAACACTTGGTTCCATCCAGCGATCCGACGAACAGCAGGTCGGCTCGGGCATCAGGAGCGAACAAAGCTGATCCGAGAAAGAGAAGTGCAAGCAAATTCCGCATGATGCACAACCTCAACTGTGTGCCTGAGTACGTGCACTTCTCATTCCACGTCCGTTCCATCACTGTCCAGGACGCTACGTGCTTGCAATTGAGGCACATCCGGCAATCGGAACCCTGTGCCTGTTTCCGGGTCAGAGCGCGATAGTTTTGGATTCAGTCTGAAAACTAGCCGAAAACTACGGATTGTTGGGCCGGGCAACCACTGCGGTGAGCCCGGAAGGTGGCGTCCCCAAGGGGATTCGAACCCCTGTTATCGCCGTGAAAGGGCGGTGTCCTAGGCCAGGCTAGACGATGGGGACTGGTTGGCCGGAAATGCGGGCGGACTTCTTCTACTGTACCTTTGTGGAGGGTGCCTAGTCAACCTTTGCACGTGGCTGCGCGGTCCGCGGATGCGGTGGAGCGGGAGCGCGGGGCGAGCAGTGCCTCAGCGATGGCGCCGAGCGGCAGCACCTGGGCCGCTGCGCCGAGCGCGACCGCTTCACGCGGCATCCCATAGACAACGCAGGTCGCTTCATCCTGAGCGATGGTGCGGGCACCGGCGTTGCGCATCCTGAGAAGCCCCTGGGCCCCGTCACTGCCCATGCCGGTGAGAAGTACCCCGGTGGCTTCGGCGGCAGCGGCTTCCGCGACCGAAGCGAAAAGAACGTCCACCGAAGGCCGCTGATAACAGATGCGAGGTCCAGTCTTGACGTTTACGTAATACCTCGAACCCGCTTTGCGAAGGACCAGATGGAAGTCGCCCGGCGCAATCAGTGCGAGGCCGCTCTGCAGCGAATCACCGTCTTCGGCTTCTTTGACCTCGATTGCGCAGAGCTGATTCAGGCGCTTGGCGAAAGCACTGGAAAACTGGGCTGGGATATGTTGGGCGACCACGATGCCCGGGGAGTTCGCCGGCAGGCGCACCAGGACGTTGGCGATGGCCTCGGTGCCTCCGGTGGAAGCGCCAATTGCGAAGACCACCGAGGGGGAAAAGTTGGCTAGTGGCAAGCGAACGGGTTGGGCCGGAGTGGGTGACGCCGGCGCGGCGTTACCGGATGCTGCCGGCACGGTGTGACCGGATGCCGCCGGAGCGGTGAATGCCTGGCGTTGGGATGCAACTGCGGCCGTGACCGGCGAGGGTGCGGAGGCGCTGGAGCGAGCGATCACCGTTATGGCTGGAACCGGGCGGTGGACGCGCGCCGATGCCGCGGCACGGACCTTCCCGGCGAGATCCCGGCGGAGTTCACCCACGGAATAGGGCCCGCCCGGTTTGGCCAGCACATCCACGGCGCCGAATTCGAGTGCCTGGATCGCGGCGTGGCAGGACGGTTGCGCGAGGCTCGAGATCACGATCGCCGGCATCGGATGGAAGTGCATGAGTTTCTTGAGGAACGTCAGCCCGTCCATGCGCGGCATTTCGATATCGAGCGTGATCACGTCGGGCTGCAGCGAGATGATCTTGTCACGGGCCACAAAGGGGTCCGGCGCCGTTCCGACCACCTCCATGTCCGCTTCACCGGACAGAGCTTCGGTCAGAATCTTGCGCACGATGGCGGAATCATCGACAATCAGAACGCGGATTTTTCGGTTGCCTGGCATGCTTGGGTTTCCATTGAAATCGCCGCGGTCAGGGTTCCGTTTCCGGTTTCGACGGAGTAGGCGTTTGCCTGCGCCGCGGCGCCCCACGGCAACTCCAGGCCTGTCACGATCTCAGGCGGCGAGAGCCGGAAACTACCCCGGCTTTCGATCCGGCTGAGGACAGCGCCGCAAATCATGTTCGCGAGTTCACGGGCCACATCCTGGCTCTGTTTCGCGGTGAGGGTTTCGGCATCCTCTCCGAGAAAATCCGCGGCAATGGCATTGGCGGCCGCTCGGGCGAGACCAAGACGGAAGAGACCCGGAGGGTCCCCGTCGAAGCGCAATTGAACCGTCAGTCCGTCGGCCGAGCCGGGTGCGGGTGGCTCTGCGTCCGCCAAGGCTTCGAGGAAGAACATCCGCTCCAGTACCTCCGATACGGATTGGACCAGAGCCTCTTGAATTGTAGTGTTACTCAACGGGTACCCCCAGCGTCCGCTCCAGTTCCGCTCGTAAGGTCTCCGGCCGGAAGGGTTTGGTCACGTAGCCGCGCGCGCCCAGAGCGAGGAGTCGGGCGATGCGGCTTTCGGTGGCATCGGTGGAGATCACGATGGCGGGAATGGAACGTAACATTTCGTCTTCGGCCAATCGGCGCAGCAACTCTTCACCATCCACATTGGGCATGTTGATGTCGGTGAGGATGGCGTCGACCCACTCCTCCCGCAGCACATCCAGGGCTTCGGCTCCGTCCCCGGCTTCGAAACAGGCCGCAAGATCGAATCCGGACAATTCGATGACGCGCCGGACAAACGTCCGCATCGCGGGTGAGTCGTCGGTGATCAGGACCCGGTAGGCCATGTCTGAACTCCTTTTTGTGGAAACGAGGGGACCAACGACTTCTGGCCTCCACCCTCCTGCAGCCAGAGGCGGCCGGTGGCGATTTCCAGGCGGATGGTGCGGGAGTTTCCTCCCCCCACTGCTTCGCCCGCCAGCAGAATCCCCGCCTTCCAGAGAATCTTGCGCAATGCCAGCGTGTTGCGTTTGCCAATATCGAAGATTGCCTGCGGGTCCATTAACGAGGCTCCTCCGGCCGCATGCGCCACCAGGCGCCGGCGGTTGGCGCCCTGGCCGCAGACGGCTTCCAACAACTTCGGAATTCCCGTGTCGGCGAACATGTAGGGGTTCTCTTTGCTGCGGGCCGGATCGATTCCGGAATCCGGCAGCATGAAGTGAAGCATTCCGCCCACGGCGGCTTTGGGGTCATAGACAGATAGCCCGATGCAACTGCCCAAGGCGTAGGTTGCCAGCACCTGGCCGGCAATCTTGCCCACCCGGCAATCTGCCATTCCCACTATGATCTGTTCCATCTGGCCCCGTTCTTTCCCGGCTTCCGATACACGGCAGGTCTGATGTACTCGAGCGAATGCCCGACGCGGGTGAGGCTCTCAGCGTGCCCCACAAACAAATATCCACCCGGTTCCAGGTGCCGGGTGAGACCGGCAATGACCTTTTCCTGGGTGGCGCGGTCGAAATAAATCATCACATTCCGGCAGAAAATAACAGGAAATGCCTGCGGCCAAGAGTAGGACTCCACCAGATTGATGCGGCGGAACGCGGCCTGTGCCCGGACCGACGGTGCCACCTGATAACCGGTCGGCGGCCGGCCGTCCGGGATGAAGTAGCGCGCCAGCCAGGGCGCCGAAAGGCCCCGGCAGCGCTCCAACGGATAGACGGCGCGTTGGGCGAAGGTCAAGGCTTTGTTGGAGATGTCGCTTGCATGGATGCGGACCTTGCGGCCCGGCAGGGCTTCGTTCAGCACCATCGTCAGGCTCCACACCTCCTCCCCGGTAGAACAGGCGGCGCACCAGATTTCGAGCGGGCTGTTCGAATTCAGGCTGGGCGAATTCAGGCCGGGAAGGACCGTCTCTCGCAGGAATTGAAAATGATCGGCCTCGCGCAGAAACGAAGTGTGATTCGTGGCCAATGCGTCGATCATCGCGTGCAGCGATTCCCCGCTGCGGTCTTGCACGATGCTGCGGTAGTAGTCCTGGAAAGAGCGGAAGCCGCCGCCGCGGACCAGTTTGCGCAGGCGAGCCGAGACGAGTTCTTCCTTGCCGGCCTTCAGATCGAGGCCGAAGGTCCTGTGCGCCAGTTCGCGGAACTGCTCGAACTCCCTGGGGTCCAGGGGTTTGACGAAGTCCGGATCGGTTGCGGGGGCCTTCAGGGACATTAGTCGCGCACCTTGGAGAGGCGGTCCAGGTCGAGAATCAGGCCCACCCTGCCGTCGCCGAGGATTGCGCCTCCGGCAACTCCAGTAACACTCTTGAACGTGTCCCCCAGGCTCTTGATGACGACTTCCTGCTTGCCAATCAACTCGTCTACGAGCACGCAGAAACGCTGGCCTTCCACTTCGGCCACTACCAGCACGCCCTCGAGCGGGTCTTCATGCCGGGCCTCGACATGGAAGATCCGGTACAGCCGCACCACCGGGAGCAGAGAACCGCGCACCAACGCCATCTCGGCCTGCTGCTGGACGGTCCAGATCGTCTCAGCCGTAGGCCGGAACATCTCCCGTACCGCAAAGAGGGGAACGATGTAGCGTTCCTTCCCGACCCCCACCACGAGGCCGTCGATGATCGCCAGGGTCAACGGAAGTTTGAGCAGGAAGGTGGCGCCCTGGCCCGGCGAGGAGCGGATCTCGATGCGTCCACGCAGTTTCTCGATGTGGCGGCGGACCACATCCATGCCCACTCCCCGCCCGGAGACGTTGGTCACTTGCGCGGCCGTGCTGAAGCCCGGTTCGAAGATGAGATTGAATATCTCGTTGTCGCTCATGCCATCGGCGGACGCAATCAAGCCTCGCTGCACCGCTTTGTCGATGATCTTGGAGCGGTTGAGACCCCGGCCGTCGTCGGTAATGTCGATCACAACCTGTCCGGCATGGTGGTGAGCGCGAAGCAGCAGGCGGGCGGACGGAGATTTGCCCGCAGCCTGGCGTTCCGCTGGGGATTCGATGCCGTGATCGAGCGCGTTGCGCACCATGTGCATGAGAGGGTCGGCCAGTTCTTCGACAATCGTACGGTCGAGTTCGATGTCGTCCCCCTGAGTCACCATCTCCACCTGTTTGCCAAACTGCCGGGAGAGATCCCGAACCAGCCGCGCCATGCGCCGGAAGAGCGGGCCGATCGGAACCAGCCTCATCGACATGGCCGTCTTCTGCAATTCCGCCGTGATGCGCGTCAGGTGAGAGATCTTGCGATGGAGCAGCGGGTTCTTGATTCCGGAGATCTCTTCGTCATGCCGCACCAGGGATTCGGCGATGACCATCTCGCCCGCCATATCCACCAGATAGTCCAGCTTGGCCGTGTCCACCTTGACGGCCATGGTCTCGTGCCGCTGCCCCACCGGGGCACCGGAAGCGGGCACTGTATTGGCCGCTGCCGGAGCGACTGCCGCCGTGGTGACTGGTGCCGCAGGTGCGGGTACTGCCGTCTCTGGCGGCGCTTCCGCCGGCAACTCAGCCCGTTCGGGCGGAGCGGACGGGAGGAACTCCGGTCCCGGCTCGAAATCCGTGGGGACAACCGGCTCTGCGAGTGCCTCGACGAGGCCGGCAAGCCCCGGTGTAGAGGGAGTCTCCGGCTCCACACTCAGTGCGGCGATGCGGGCGAGCAATGGATCGTTGCGGCGCGGAGGCGCGGAAGCGCGGTTTTGCAGGGTCGCTTCCACGTGCAGCAGCCAGTTCCGCAGGTAGTCCGCGCTTTCGAGGATGACGTCGATACCCGCCGGATTGATGGTCCACTCCGAGTTGCGGGCACGATCCAGGACCGTCTCGACCTCATGGGCCAGCCGCTGTACCTCCCAGAGTTCCAGAAAGCCAGCCAGTCCCTTGATCGTATGGAAACCGCGGAAGACCGAGTTGAGCGCTTCCGCGTCGCACGGATCGCGTTCCAGGGTCAGAATCTGAGTCTCGATGTTGGCCAGATGTTCGCGGCTTTCCACCACGAAATCCGACATCAATTCGGGATCCTGGGCCGGCGAGCCCCCGGGCGGTGTGGCCGGGGCGGGCACTTCCAATGCCTGCTGCAATGCGGCTACGCCGTCCTGGAGCAGCGCCATGGTGACGCTGGAGGCAGCGAGTCCGCGGAGCAGTTCGGCGACCAGGTGCGAAACGCCCGAAGCCTGTTGTCTCTCCGCACTGGTGCGGATCCTCTCGAGCGACGGCCCCCAATCTTCGAGCGCGGCGCGGCCATCCGGTTCGGCCACTACCAACCGCAGGGCCAGTTCATCTACGCTTTGTTGCAGTTCGCGTTGCAGTTCGCCCGATGGAGTCAAGGATCAACCTCTCACAGTGTGTTTCTCTTCGCCGACTTGGAATCCTGCGGCAATCGCCCGCCGTCCGGGGAGCCGGCGGATTCGAGAGCTGCGTTCAGGCAGAGCAGATCCGTCCGGAACGCGATCTCATGCTGCCCGATCTCATGCTGCCCGATCGAATCATGCCTGCTTTCCGCAGGACAGTTCTGGCCGGAAGCGCTCGCTTCGTCGGCGTGAGTTGCGCAGATCGCTCGCTGCACCGTGCATCTTGGAACGTGGCTGGTATCTTCCATAAGTCACCTTGTTTCGGCCATCCGTTGGTCCGGCGGCTGTGATCTGGCGGCTGCCGCCTGCTGTGGTCCTTCCCTAACTCCGAAGGCGAGCACGCGTTGCGCTCCGGCAGCCAGATTGCACCTCGGTTCAGTCAGCGCGGGTCACTGCAGGATCGAGTTCAGATTGTGCAGATCCTGGGTCGAAAGCACGCGATCGATGTCGAGCAGGATCTTCACCTTGCCCTTCACCTTCGCCATGCCCAGCAGGTAGCCGCCGTTCAGTTCCTCGCCGAAGTCCGGAGTATCTTCGATCTCTCCGGCCGAAAGGTTGAGCACCTCGCTGACGCCATCGACTACGATGCCCATCAGCACGTGCCCGCTTTCGCCCTGCAGTTGCGTGACAATAATGCAGGTCCGCTGTGTGTACTCGGCGGCGGGCAGGCCGAACTTGAGGCGCAGGTCGATCACGGGCACGACCTTGCCGCGCAGGTTGATGACGCCTTTAATATGCATCGGCGTCTGAGGCACGGCCGTGATTTCCTGCAGGCCCATAATCTCGCGGACCTTGAGGACTCGAATTCCAAACTCCTCGTTGGAGAGATGGAAGGTGAGATACTTGCCGGCCCGCGTATCGGCCTGGGCTGCCGCGGTTTCGTTCACGGTCATCGTCATTGACATAGCTCACTCCAGGGAATCGTTCACTTCCGGATCACGTTCAGACTTCCAGCGCGCAGGTTTGATTCCCGCCGCCGTGATGGATGGCGTGCGCTTTATCGCTTGGCGCAAGACACATCTTGATTAACAGAGGTTCTCCGTCCCAATCGAAGCGGACGTTGATCCACTCGGTAGTAGCGGCGCTTCGGGTTTTGAAGTTGCGGCCGAAGACGACGGTTGGGATGCTCAAGCCGAGAGGCCCCAGATGGTGCTCGAGGTCGGTCTTCACGCTGCCGATGATCATGTTGGTGAGTTCCGCCACGGCATCGAGCACGTCTTCGTTGACGGCGGTGGCTTCCGTCATCAGCATGGCGGCGCAGACGCGGCAGGCGAGTGCCGGGGAGCAACTGATGCTCCCGGTGCCTGCCCAGCTGCCGGCTATGCCGATGAAGGAAACCACGCCATCGTTGGGCTCCGGCGAAGTGGTTTCGATGCTCACCTCGCCGCTGGCGATCTCACTGCCCAGCATGGTGGTGAAGACATTTCCAGCGGACTCAGTAATCGACTGAACGATCGCGGAATGCAGGTTCATAACGGTAGCGCCGGTTCCAGAATCCCAACCAGCTTCTCCTTGATTTGATCGGCAGTGAAGGGCTTGCGGACGTAGCCTGCCGCGCCGAGTTTGACGGCTTCGGCTACTTTGGTCTCGCCGCCCTCGGTGGTGATCATCACTACCGGGATATTCCGCCACTGCGCGGAAGCCTTGAGGGAGGCCAATAACTGCAGGCCATCCATCTTCGGCATGTTGATGTCGCTGAGTACCAGGTGGACGGAATGCTGTCCCAATACGGAGAGAGCCTCCTCGCCATCGCCGGCTTCATGAATTGAACGAATTGCCATTCCCGTCTGGCGCAATACGCGTTGCAGGATCTTGCGGATCGCCGCCGAGTCATCCACCACCAAAACGTCGGATTCCATTCGACTCCTTACACACCTATTCATCGGTGAAAATCGGAATTTCATTAGATGCGTGCTGGGAATAATCGGAGAAAAGGCCGTGGCTGCCGGGCGAAGACGAGTTTTTTTCACCCGCCCTACACTTCCGCCCGCATTTTGCCGATATGAGGCCAAGGAGCCGATTTGTGAGCAGACAGCTATCGCAGCAGGAGATTGACGCGGTATTCCAGAACATCTCCGAGCACAAGCGCGAGGCTCCGGCCGTCAAGTTCGATTTCCGGCGGCCCGACCGGATTCCGAAATCCCAGGTTCGGGCGATTCACCTGCTCCACGATACCTTCGTGCGCAACCTGGTTTCGAGCCTGTCGGCCTACCTGCGTTCGTACCTGACGGTCAATCTGGTGAGCGTGGAGCAGTTGTCCTACGCGGAGTTTCTGGACGGCCTGCCTTCGCCCACCTGCATCGTTTCGCTGGGATTGAGTCCGTATGATGGCAACGGCGTTCTGGAGCTGAACCCGAGCCTGGTCTTCCCGATTCTGGAGATGCTGTTGGGCGGCACCGGAAAGAGCTCCGCCTCGATTCAGCGCGACATCACGGAAATCGAACAGCGTTTGCTGGACGGGCTGTTCCGGATCATCCTGCAGGATTTGCGGGAGGCCTGGAAGGCCGTGACCAACGTCGATTTCACCATCGAGAGCATGGAAACCGAGCCCCAGCTGCTGCATCTGCTGGCGCCCAACGAAGCCGTTGTCTCAATCGGCATCGAGGTCCGGATCGGCGAAACCGTCGGCATGATGAACATCGCCATGCCTTCGATCGTCATCAAGATGATGCGCCAGAAATTCGATCAGCAGTGGTCGGTGCGCAAGACCCACGCCAGCGAAGCCGAACAAAGGCGCGTGTTGCGGGTGCTGCGCCAAGCGTCGTTGTTCCTGGAGGCACGCATGGAAGGGCCTACCTTGACCGTGCGCGATCTGTTGGGGCTGCGCGAGGGCCACCTGTTGAGCTTTGACTACCCGGTGGAGCGGCCGATCGAGTTGATGGTCAACGGCACGCACAAGTTCACCGGACAGGTGGTGAGCACGGGGAAAAAACGCGCCTGTCTGGTCGATCTGGTGCGGCCCACCCAGAGTCAGGGCAGGATGATGGAAGATGCCGAATTGGAGGATGGCCCCGGTTCCGGATTGTGAAACTCACGCAGCGCGTCGAGAAAGGCGCGGCCGCGCCGGCGGTGGTTGTTGCGGTCGATCTCGAAGTGCTGCAGGAAGACCAGCAGGCCGAGGCAGTCGGCGTCGCGCGTTTTGGTGATGCCCAATTGCTCGTGTTCGACGCGGCGGTATTCCGTCAGCGCTTCCTGCACCCCTCCAAAGATGGCTGCGGCCAGAGGATTGGCGGGGCGGGTCTCGTAATAGACGCCGCTCAGGAGTGTGCGGTAGGTGCGGATCAGGCTTTCCAGGGCCTCGTGCACGTCGTTATCCACCACGCCCTCGGTCAGCATGGCGATGCGGAAGATGGAGGCAGAGAGGAAGGTGAGCAGTTCTTCGTTCTCGCGCAGGAGCTTCTCGGTGACCTGAATGTCCGAGTGCGGCAGTTCCAACTCCCCCGCATCGCGAGGCCGTTCGTGGCGGCGCGCCTCGTGCAAATACTCGCAATCCAGGGGACAACTGACCGTGATTTCGCGTTCCTCGCCGCAGCACGGCGAACAGATTTCTCCGTGAACGCCGGGGCAAATCCGGCGCGGACGCCGATTCTCACAAATTGCGCACGCCATTTCCTTAGTATAG
>CAIRBY010000362.1 GCA_903876865.1 uncultured Acidobacteriia bacterium | reverse complement strand
CGCCATCGCCTCCGCCGTCTCCCGGCTCACCGCTCCATGCTCCGCCAGAATCTCCGGACTCACGCCGAGCAACTCCATCTTCATCGCGTTGCTATAAGTGATGAAGCCGCCCACGAAGTATGCCGAACTGCCCGGCGCCTGCGTGAAACGCTCGCCCAGCATGCCGCCCGTGGCGCTCTCCGCTACGCTGACCGTAGCGCCCATTTGGTGGAGCAATTCCCCCACGACCACTTCCAGCGGATCGCCGTTGCGCGAGTAGATGCGGTCGCCGAGCAGCAGTTCGATGGGGCCGCCGACTTCGGCGAGCAGCGCTTCGGCCTCCGCCTCCGTCTCGCAGCGCGCGCGCAGGTGCAGTTGGATATCGCCCGCCGCCGCCAGGATCGTCGTCACCGGATTCTCGTACTTCCGGTAGACCGGCGCGATCAGTTGATCCACATCGCTTTCGCCCATATTGGCCACCCGCAGGAAGAGCGTGCGGATCACCTGCTTCGGCACGATCCGGCTCAGCCGCGGCAGGCACTGCCGTTCGAACATGGCCTTCATTTCGTGCGGTGGACCGGGCAGCAGCAACGCCACCGCGCCGCTCTCTTCCACCCACTGTCCGGGCGCGGTGCCGCGGTCGTTGGGCAGGATATCCGCCCCTTCGATCACGAACGCCTGGCGTTTGTTGATCTCCGCCATGGTGCGCTTGGCGGCGGCGAAGCGCTGCTCGAGCCACGCCGCCACTTCGAGGTTGTAGCTGAGTTTGCGGTCGAGTGCCTGAGCCACGGCTTCGCGCGTCACATCGTCTTCGGTCGGCCCCAGACCGCCGGTGATGATCAGAATCGCGGTGCGCGCGAGCGAGCGCCGAACCTGATCCGCCAGCCGCGCGCGATCGTCACCGATCACGCACTTGCTCACCACTTCCACACCGAGCTTGTTGAGTTCCGCGGTCAACCACAGCGAGTTGGTATCCACCCGCTCCGGCGTCAGCATTTCGCTGCCGATGGCGATAATTTCCGCGTTCATTACGAGAGCAACAGCCCCTTGATGCCCACGTCCGCGCGGTAGATCGCGTTCGTAGTCGCCACCACCATCGCGCGCGAGGGGGTAAAGGCCAGCCCGACAATCCCAGGCCCGGAGAGGAAAAGTTCGGCGCTGCGAT
Organism: uncultured Acidobacteriia bacterium; assembly: GCA_903876865.1. GTDB lineage: Bacteria > Acidobacteriota > Terriglobia > Bryobacterales > Bryobacteraceae > Solibacter. Next base: position 9,357 of record CAIRBY010000362.1, on the reverse strand, counting down.
CCGGATCGATCCGCACCACGCCCTTGCGCCCGGAAAGAGACGCGGCCACATACAACCGCCCGTCTTCATCGAACGCCATACCCTGCGGACGCCCCAGTCCGCGATAGTAAATTTCGACCTCGCCTTCGTGCGAAATGCGGTGCACCACGTCGAAGCTCGAGGTGGTCGGGCCGGTCACATAAAGGTAGCCGTCCGGACCGAAGGTCAGATGGTAGGCGGCAATCGAAGGCTCCAGCGTGGCGAAGACGAAGATCTGCCGGCTCGGATTGATCTTGAAGATCGTGCCGCTGCGATCGCCCACATAAAGATTCTCTTCCGCGTCGAAGGCGATGCCCGTCGCCACGCCCATGCCTTCCACGAACACGCTCATGTTGCCGTTCGGCGTGACCTGGTAGACCGAGCCTTCGTAGCGGCTGGAGATGTAGAGCATGCCGTGCGCATCGAAGGCCAGCGAAGTGGCGTTCATCAACTCATTGAGGAACGGCTTCGTGGAGAAGTTCAGGTCGATCTTGTACACCGCAACCGGAACCTTCTGGCCGCGCGAACCGCTGAACGTGGCGTAGATATTGCCGAAGGAATCCACCGCGGGGTTGGCCACGGGGTGCAGATTCTCCGCCACCAGCACGCCGATGTCGCAGGCCCAGGACTCGCTCGAATGCGCGCCCGATTCAATCACCAGTTCGCCCGCGGAAGCACCTTCGGGAACGCGCGCGATCACAAACGAATCCGAACCGATGATGACCGGGGCGCCCACTTCGCCGATGGTGACCTTGGGACGGTCCGTTTTGGCGAATCCTTTTCCCCGAATTTGCAGTTCCCCTCCGGCGATTGCGGCGGGCGGAGTCACTTGCGAAATGTGAGGCTTGGGGTCGGCTGATTTTCGAAGGGCCATAGTCTTTTGATGCGGTGCCAGTCAGTAAAGATTGAAGCATCCTGCCGCGAATAACACAAGGGCGCCGTAAACACCCGCCATGCAATCGTCCAGGTTAATGCCGAGCCCTCCGGGAAGGGCCTCCAACTGCCGCACGGGCGGCGGTTTCCAGATGTCGAACAGGCGGAACAGCGCCAGCGCCGCCAGGTAACTCTTCCAGTTGTACTCCCGGGCGCCCGCCAGCGTGATCCAGACACCCAGCACCTCATCCACCACCACGATCTGCGGGTCTTTCAACTGCTTCACCACGGCCGTGCGTGTGGCCGCCCAGGTGGCGGGAGCGAACACCACCGCCGCGAGCAGCAGAAAATGACACCACGCAAATCCGGCGTACTCGTGCAGCAGGATCCCGATTCCCAGCCCGGCGATACTGCCGGCCGTGCCGGGAGCCTTCGGCGCATAGCCGCAGCCGAACCAGGTGGAAAGCAGCACCGCGAACCGGGTGGATCCGCGCCGGTCTTCCGCGTTCACCGGCGTCGATCTGCCGGCGCGTCCGGGGTTCGCTGCGCCTGGCACCTACTCCTCATCCTCGCTGGAGCCTTCCATCAGCCTCGGGTCAGCCGGTGACGAAATCACGTACTTCTCCATCGCCCAGTTGCCTAAATCGATTTCGCGGCAGCGTTCGCTGCAAAACGGGAAATCTTCGTTCCCCGCCGCCACCTTCTTCTTACAGATTGGACAGAGGTTCATACAGGCACACGCTTCTACAGCCACACGTTTAGACAGACACGAGCGGCGCGATGTTCACGAACTGCGCGGGCGCGGTACGGGGCGCCATTTCCTGCTCCGTGGCGGCGAGCAGCGTGCCCACCACGTCGTAATCGTGAGCTTCGGTGATGAGCAGGCGGCGAATCTGGCCCGCGCGCGGCTCCGCACCCTCAAAATCGTTGATCAACGTGACACCGTCGATATCGGGCGCCTGCGTCATCATGCGCCCTTCCCACAACAGATCGGTTTCGGTGGAGAGGCCGCCCACCAGCACCGCCGCTTCGCTGCCCACCTTCGCCCGGTTGGCGGCGCGCGCAATCTTGCGCTGGATCGCCATCAGCCGCCGCTTGCGATTCTGCATGGTGCGCCCGTCTACTTTTGCATCCAGCGAGTAGCTCACGCTGGTGTCCTCATCGGAATAGGTGAAGACGCCCATGTTGTCGAACTTGGCCGCTTCCACGAACTGGCACAGCTCTTCGAAATCCTCCGCCGTCTCGCCGGGGAAGCCCACGATGAAACTGGTCCGGATCGCCACACCGGGAATGGTCCGCCGGATGCGCTCGATCAGCTTGAGGAAGATATCGCCCGAGGCGCCGCGCTTCATCCGCTTCAACACCCGCGCGCTGGCGTGCTGCAAGGGCATGTCGATGTATTTCGCCAGTGACGCGTGCCCGGCGATAGTGTCCAGCAACCGCTGCGTCACGCGGTTGGGGTATGCGTAGAGGAAGCGAATCCACTTTTCCTGCGGAGTCTCGATCTGCGCGAGGCGGGCCAGCAGGTCGGCAAGTCCGTCCGGCAATCCCAGGTCTTCGCCGTAGCAGGTGGTGTCCTGCCCGATCAGGTTGATTTCGCGAATGCCCTGCGAAAACAGCCGGGTCGCCTCCGCAATCACGGATTCGAAGCGGCGGCTGCGGAAGGCGCCGCGATACTGCGGAATCACGCAGAACGTGCACGGATGATCGCAGCCTTCAGCGATTTTCATGTACGCGAAATGGCGCGGCGTGGAAAGCACGCGCGGCGTCAGGTCGTGATACAGGTAGGGCTCGATCGGGTTCTTCTCCGGCTCCATGCCCTCGCAGATCGCCACGATGCTGTCGAGTTCGTTGGTGCCGATCAGCGCGTCCACTTCCGGCATCTCCGTGCGGATGTCGCCGCGGTAGCGTTCCACCAGGCAGCCGGCGACAATCAACTTCTTCGCCCGCCCCACTTTCTTGTACTCGGCCATTTCCAGAATCGTATCGACCGACTCTTTCTTGGCGGGGTCGATGAAACTGCAGGTGTTCACCACCAGCACGTCTGCCTGGTCGGGATGGGAGGTCAACTCGTGGCCTTTGGCCACAAGCTGGCCCATCATGACTTCGCTATCGACGAGATTCTTGGGGCAGCCCAGACTGATAAATCCGACTTTCAATGCGTGTGTACCGGCCTAACGGGGAATATGCTTCCAGGATAGCATTGTAGGGCCGCCGCACCGGCAGACAGGGCTGGAAGCGGCCCGGCGTCAGGCCGGAGCTTTATCCGGTTTCACAACTTTCGGATCCAGGACCGCGGGTTTCGGAAAACGGCAGTCGTGCAAACACCGTTTGTTCTTGCAGGTTTCACAGACACGCTTCGGAGCCATTGGGACTGATACTATCCTCATCGCCGCTCAGGCTCAATAGGTCTTTCGGTTAGAACCGAGGGAAAACGTACCCATATCGGCCGGGCATTCCCCGATTTCCACGTTCCCCTCTCAGCACCCGGGAGCATAATAAAAGCGGAGGCGACATGCTGATCCAAGGCCCCGCCCGGAAAGTCACGATCTTCGTCAACGAAGATTCGCAGCACCAGATGACGGCGCTGCACGATTCCATCATGACGTTCCTCATGCATCAGGGAGTCTCTGGCGCTACCGCCACGCGCGCCTATGCCGGTTTCGGCTCGCATCAGGTGCTGCACACGCCCAGGGTCGAGGCCCTCTCCGAACACCTGCCCATCCGCATCGAGTTCATCGAGTCGCGGGAGAAGGTGGAGGAACTGCTACCCGCGCTTTACGGCATGGTGACCGATGGCCTGATCGAGATTCAGGACACCACCGTGGTGAAGCTGACCCGCACTCCGGTGAAGGCCGAAACGCCGCCGCCGCACACTCGCACGGCCGGTCCCGCCAAGCTGCTGCGGGTCTTTCTGGGAGAGGCGGACCGCTGGCGCGAAGCGCCGCTCTACGAAGCCATCCTGCAGAAGTTGCGCATGATGGAAATCGCGGGAGCAACGGTTTATCGCGGCATCCTGGGCTACGGCGCCAAGGGGCACGAACACAAGGCGAGTTTCTTCCACCCGATGCGCGACCTGCCGGTGATGATCAGCGTGATCGATACCGCGGAGAAGATCGCAATGGCTGCGGCCGCCATTGAAGAGATGCTTGAAGACGGCCTGATCGTGGTATCGGACGCGGAGATGGTTCGCCTGATACGCGGCGCGACTGTAGAGGCGCAACGGACGGAGGTCAATGATGCGGCACACGTATCCAGCTAGGCTGCTGCGGATTCACGTCTCCGAAAGCGATCGCTACGAGGGCAAGCCGCTCTACGAAGCCATCGTCGCCAAATGCCGCGAGCGCAAGATCGCCGGAGCCACCGTATTCCGCGGCCTGGAAGGCTTCGGCGAAAGCGCCGAAATCCACCGCGCCCATCTGGCGCGCCACGAACAGCCGATCGTGATCGTGATCGTGGATACAGCGGAGCAACTCGACGCGTTTGGCCCGGTGGTGGAAGCGATGATGCAGACCGGCACGCTGGCCGCCTCCGCGGTGGATGTGGTGCGCGTGCAGAAGTAGGCGGCGCCCCGTCAGGCCGGCTTGCCGCGCAGTTCGACCACGAGATAACGGCAGGGCGTGGTGCCGGTATTGCGCAGGTTGTGCATCTGGTTGGACGCGTAGAAGACCAGCGAACCGGACTCGGCGCGTTCAGCCTTGCCTTCGATCAACGCCTCGGCGGTGCCTTCGATGATGAACATCATCTCGTCATGCACGTGCTTGTGAGGCGCGTGCGTAGCGGTGCCGGGACCAAGCACGGTTTCGTGAACCTCGAGCCCGAAGCCCGAGTGCTCGGCTCCGCGCATCAAGGCGCGCCCCTTCTTGGTGGGCGTGCCCATCGTGGAATCGCCCACATTGGGATCCGTGGCGTAAGCGCCCGGATGGTAGACCTTCGAGGGCAGCGCGGGCGCGGGCGAGGATTGTGCGGCGGCGAGCGCGGGCAGCAGCATTGCGAGATCGCGACGGGAGAGCGGCATGGTGGTGCTATTCTTTCACATCGGCAACGCGCACGCGGAACTTCAGCGTGAGCGGTTTGCCGGGCTGGAGCGTGAAGCTATCGACGGCTTCACTCTTCCCCGGAAACGATGCACCCACGAAGCCGTATTTGCGCAGGCACCACTGGTAGGGCGCTGCGCGATTCTTCGCGTCGGGCGTGATGCGCAGCACGGCCTTCTTCCCCGCATACACGCCTTCGAGTTCGGCCCAATGGCGCGGGGTGAGATCTTCGTCCTCTGAGAGAGTCTGGCCGTCGGCGCGGAGCACGGTGTTTTCACGGGCGGCGAAGCGGGCGCTGAAGCCGCCATAACTCTTGCCCTTCTCGCGCGAACCGCGAATGGTGACGGGCGCGTTCAGCGCTTCCCAGCTGAGTTCGACATCGAATTCGCGCGCGGGTCCGGCGGAGGGCGCGACGCGCAGGCGCAGGGTTTCGCGGACGAGGTACTGGCCTTCGGCTTCCCAGAAGCTCTCCGAATCGAGCAGCGCGGCCTTGGCGGTGGCGGAGGTTTTGGGCGGCGCCGGCTGGCGCTCCCTCACGGTCATGTTCATCCAGAGGTCGTAGGTCTTGCCGCCGGTCTCGACCACGGGCCAGGCCCAGAAAAGGCCGCGGTGGTGCCAGTGGTCCTGGGGAAAATCGTCGAGCATGGAGACGCCGGCGGGCGTGTAGACAGGGAAAATGTAGCAGCAGCGGCGGCGGTCTTCGGGCGCATCGGGCTTGAGTTGCGGGCCGTAGTTATAGACGAGCGCGGGCTTGCCCTGTTCGCTGAGTTCGAGCCGTCCCTCGCCGAGGTCTTTCCAGGCGAAGGGGGATTGGGCGAGCGCGGGCAGGGCGAGAAGGAGTGCGAGAGCAAGGAATCTATGCGTGGGCTGCATTGCGTACCTTTCCTTCATCTACTTCGACGCCGAGTCCGGGGGCTGTGGGAACCAGCAGAGAGCCCGCTTCGACGCGGAAGGGTTGTTTCAGAAACGAGCCGGCCAGAAACTGCGGACCGTTGAGCGCGGCGGGGTATTGGAGGCGGTAGGCGCCGAAGAGGGCGAGCGAGGCGGCGAGGGAGAGATCGGGATCGGTGAGTCCGCTACCAAGGAACAGGAGATGGTTGCGCTCGAGGTACTCCACCTGACGGCGCGCGTCGAAGAGTCCGGCGGTGCGGGCGGGCTTCATGGCGACGCCATCGAGGAGGTTGAGTTTGTGAAACTCTTCGAGATCGGTGACGGAGACCACGCCTTCATCGAGGATGATGGGCAGCGCGCCCTGTTTTTTAGCGCGGCGAGACCGCTGAGGTTGTTGGGCGCGACGGGCTGTTCGAGCACATCGACCCCGGCATCGCGAAGTTTCGGCGAGATGGTGAGGGCGCTATCGGTGTCATAGCCGCCATTGCCATCGGCCCAGAGGAACGAATCGGGCGCGAGGCGGCGGACTTCCTTGGCTAGGGTGAGATCGAAGGCGGAATCAGGCGCGACCTTGATATTGAAGTTGCGGTAGCCACGTTTGCGCCCCTCGGCCATGAGCGGTTCGACCTCGGCGATGGTCTTCACGTTCACGGTCCAACTGAGCGGGATGCGTTCGAGCGCTTCCCTGCCCCACAGCGCGGCGAGCGGCTTGCCTGCGAGTTTGCCAATGAGATCGTGGAGGGCGAGATCGATGCCGGCTTTGGCGATGGGCATGCCGGTAGAGAAGGAGGGCGAGATCGCCTTGTTCATGGCGCGGTGGGCGCCTTCGAGATCGGTGGGGTTGCGGCCGATCAGCGCGGGGGCGAGATACTCGCGCAGGGTCACGGTGGCCGATTCGAGCGATTCGTAGCTCCACGTGGGAAGGGGCACGCTTTGCCCCCAACCGAAGCTGCGGTCTTCGCAGACGATTTTAACGAAGACGGAGGGACGCTCGGGCTTCGGCAGGAACTTGAAGTACGCCGTGACCGGGTAGTTGACGGGAAAGACTTCAATCGTGCGGATGGGCGCAGCGTCCTTGCAGTAGGCGGACTTCAGCACTGCGGGAGCCGCAACGAGCATGCCGAGGAAGCCGCGGCGGGTCATACGATTTCGAGCTTCTCGCGGTCGAAGCTGACGCCGCGTCCGGTCTCGAGCGAGATGCCCGCCATGCAGCCGGCCACGGCGTGTTGGAAGCCGTTATCGACGCTGGCGCGGGGCGTTTCGCGGGTGCGCACGCAGCGCAGGAAGTTGGCCATGTGCGATTCGACGGGGACCTTTTCCAACTCCATGGGTTGGAGGATGCGATGCGGATCGCGGCTGCCATCGCCGGTGATCTTGAGGTTGTCGATATCGAGCGTGCCGCGCGTGCCGTACCAGAGGTTGCGGCTGCCGGCGGCGTTGGTAAGGCTCATGGCGAAGGTGACGAGGCACTCGTTGTATTCGACCATCGCCTGAAAGACATCGGAGGTGTCGCGCCCGTCCTTCCAGAGGTAGACTCCGCCCATCGCCATCGCGCGCTTGGGATAGGGGTCTTGCAAATACCAGGGCGCGAGATCGATGAGGTGGCACATCCACAATCCGGCGATGCCGTTGGTGGTCTCGTGGAAGAGCTGCCACTCGCGCAGTTTGCGGGCGTCGAACGGGCCGGTGATGCGTCCGCCGAACTGGAAGGCTTCCCAGTCGACGTCTTCGCGTTTGACGTTGTCGAGGTCTTTGCGCCAGCGCGTCTCCTGGAAATTGACGGCCATTTCGACGCGCGTGATTTTGCCGAGCACGCCGCTATGGACGGCTTTGGCGGCGCCGACGAATTGCGGATCGCTGCGGCGCTGCGTGCCCACCTGCACCACCTGTTTCGTGCGTTTGACAGCCTGCCACGCCATCTTGCCATCGGCGAAATTGACGGCGAACGGCTTCTCCACGTAGACGTCTTTGCCCGCGGCCACGGCGTCGGCGAGGATGCGCGGATGGGTCATATCGGGCGTGGCGATAAGGATGGCGTCCACGTCCTTCATGGCGAGCAGATCCTGATAGCGGGTGGTCTGCTTGGGCGCGGCGCCGAAGGCCTTTTCGATCTCTGCGGCGCGCTGCTCGCGATTGACTTTCCAGACATCGCAAACGGCGACGATGGCGGCGTTTTCGCCGGCCTGGCTAACGGAGGCGAGGTGGTCCTTGGAGCGTCCGCCGCACCCGATCTGCCCGAGGCGGATGCGGTTGTTGGGGGAGTGCTGCCAGGCGCGCGCGGCAGGCACGGCGGCGGCCGCGGCGAGAAAGGATCGGCGGGTGGTGCTCATGGTCCGGCCCTCCTATGGGGAGCGATTGAACGAAGAGCGTAGCACGGGGTGAGAGGGGGTGGGGTACGGTTACGCCGCGTCGCGCACTTCCACCGTTATCTGCTTGCCGAGAAGCGCCAGGGCGGCCTGGATTCTCTCTGCCTTGGTGGCGTGCTTCGGCGCGATCCAGAGCGGCACGGGCACCAGGCGCTGGCGGCGCTTCGCGGCGGACGGAACGGGAATCTCCTCGCGGCGGGAGAGGCGGATCGAGAGATCGGCGCCGAGCGCGTCCATGGCCTCGGCGAACGCCTCGGACACGTCCTTGCCATCGGTCGCCACGCGGGGAAGGTCGACGAATTCGACGAGGATGCGGCCATCGGTTCCGGCGGTGAACTTCGCCGGATAGGTAAAGGCAAACATACAGGTCAATCTCATAGTTCGTGCGGATCGAGCTTCAAATCGCGGCACATCTTGGCCAGCAGGTCGCGGCCGATTTCTTTGTTTCGATCCATACTGGGTGGTGAACTCTTCGCCGAAGTAGATGCGGTCGTGGCTTCCTTTTCCTTTGTCGGTCACGAATTCGCAGGTGAGTTTTTTCTGCCGGGCCAGCCTGCGCAGGCGGCGCTCGAATTCCGCCCCCTTCACGAGCTCATGATCGGACATTTCTGTCCGGGCATCAAGGGACGTCGCAGCTGCCGGCACTGGCCGGGGACTCGCGAATGCACACCCCCAATGCAGCGGGGCAGGCTGCCCAGCCTGTCCTACGCGGGTTGTTGTTGGGTCATGCAGTGGAGGGCGCCGAGGCCCCAGATGAAATCGGTGCAGTTGATGCCGGAGACTTCGCGGCCGGGGAAGAGCTTGGCGAGCGTGTTGAGGGCGATGCGGTCGTTGGGGTCGTTGAAGGTGGGCACCAGGACCAGGCCGTTCGCAATATAGAAATTCGCGTAACTGGCGGGGAGTTGCTGGCCGGCGAAGCGGAGCGGGCGGGGCATCGGGAGCTTCACCACCTTCAAACCGGCGGCGCGGAGCATGGCGGCATCGGCGGGGGCGGCGGCTTCGGCGAGGACGACCGTCTCGGGATTGACGAACCGGGCCAGATCGTCGATATGCCCGTGGGTATCGTCGCCGGCGATGCCGTTGGTGAGCCACAGCACCTTCGTCACGCCCAGGAATTCGCGGAAGTGCGCGGCAATTTCCGCGCGGTCCATGCCGGGATTGCGGGCCTGAAT
>CAIRBY010000361.1 GCA_903876865.1 uncultured Acidobacteriia bacterium | reverse complement strand
TTCTTCAGGTACTGGGTGTGCATCCACATCACGTTGTCGCAGGCGAAGGGGTCGATGCCGGTGATGTGGCCGTCGGATTTGGTTGGGGCCTGATTGTCGTTCTGGAAGAGTCCGAGGGCGTGGCCGAGTTCGTGGGCGAGATCGCCGAGCACAGGAACCTGGTGAATGAAGATGATGTCGCCGGAATTGCAGGTGTGGTTTTCAAGGCCTATCCCGTAATAGACATTGATCGCGCCGGGCTGAAAGTGGGTGGAGACGGCCGCATTCTCGCAATTCAGGTTCGCCAGTTCGTCCTTGTTTTCCTTATCGAACATGGGGGTAAAGGTCACGCCTGCCAGTTCCTTGCTGAAGATCCAATCGGCATTGACGATTTCGTCCCGGGCCAGGGTTTGGAGGTGGCCGGAGGGGCTCCAGACGCGCACGTCCACTTCGCGGCGGCGGCGCATGAAGACGGTGAAGCTGCTCCGGTTAGTGCAGAGCAGGAGCGGGTCGTTGGGGCGCTTGCGGGTGTTGGGGAAGTAGGCGACGGCGCGGTTGGGGGCGAGCACGGCGAGCCCGGCCATCGGGTCGCGGCACCAGCAACCTTCGTCCACCTGGCTGCCAATCCGGGCCATGCCCGTTTTGGGATCGTACATCTGGAGGTTGAGGGGCAGCACGCGGGATTCGGAGCAGTGTTCCACGCCGTGCTCCGTGGTGTGTTTGCCGGTGGCGTTGATGAGGATGATCTGGGCGCCGGCGGGATCGGTAAGGCCCGTGACTTTCACCTCCGGCCAGGCCCTTCCCACCGGCGCGACGAGTGGGGTGTCGTTGGGCTGCGCCCACGCGGAGAGCCCGAAGGCCAGCGCGAGGCTGGCGATCGGGCAGTAGCGGTGCTGGAATGGCAGGGGCAAACTCACTGAACGATGATATCTCCCTGATCCTGGCCTTCGCAGTTATCGGGTTCAGTCTGGTAGTTGACGGAGACGGGGCCGGGGAGCGAGGCTTTGACCGTCCAATCCACGGAACTGCCTGGGGTGAGGACGTTCGGGGAAGTGGGGATCGGATCGAAGAGCTTGGCGGCTTCGGCGGGGCTGATGGAGACGGTGATGTTGTTGTTGCCGCTGGCGTCCGGCGGATTGTCGTTCGAGAGGCGGACGACGTCCAACTCGGCGCGGGCGCTGGTCATGGTGGCCGGCTTGCGGCGCACGCAAAAATCGCCGTCGTTGGTGACGATGGTGGTGAGGCTGATCTTCTTCATTTTCAGTTGTGGCATATAGCTCCTGTCATGGTGCGAGATTGTTGTTTCACTTCGGGGCCTGGGAAACCGGGTTGAGACCTTTGAGATACTCGCTGCGCTGGATGGATTTGGCGGCGACTCCGTGGGCGATGGCTTTGCCGAGATGCTCTTCGGCGCGGGGACGATCCCCGGCAATGGCATAGGTTTCGGCGGCACGCTCGAGGACGTCGCCGTTATCTGGAGTCAATTCGAGAGCGCGGGCAATGGGCGCGGCGAAATCCTTGCGGCCGAGCAGTGCACGGTAAAAGGCCTGGGACGAATACAGAGTGGATAGCTTGGGATTGATGGCAATTTCGGAATCAATGGCCTTGAGGGCTTCGGTGAGGGCCTGGGTGGCGCGGTCGCGGTCGCCGGTGCGGAGATAGGCGCGGCCGAGTTGTCCCCAGGCGCGGTAGCCGCGGGAGTTGAGAGCGAGCGAGCGGCGGTACATTTCGATGGCCTGGGCGTTCTGGCCGCGGTCGATGTAAATGCGGCCGAGGTTGGAGAGGATGGCGTAGTTCTTGGGGTCGAGTTGCAGGGCGCGGAGCCAAGCTCTTTCGGCCGCGTCCCAATCCTCACGGCCGGATTGCGCGGCGCCGAGGTTGAGGAAGCCTTGGGCGTTATCCGGAGTGAGTTCGACGACCTTCTGAAACTGCGCGGCGGCGTTGGTGTAATCTTCGCGCTGGTAATAGAAGAGGCCGAGTTCGCGGTAGCCGTTCCAATCCGAGGGGCGCAGGGCGATGGCTTCGCGATAGATGGCTTCGGCCTTGGCATAGTCCTTGAGCCCGAGATAAGCCGCGGCGAGTCCCTGGTGGGCTTCGTGGTTGCGAGAGTCAGATGCGATGGCTTTCTGAAAGCTCTGGCGCGCCTCCTCATAGCGGCCGGTGCTGTTGTAGCTCTGGCCCATGGCGATGTTGGCCTCGGGGAGGTTCGGGTTGAGGGTGAGGGCCTGGCGCGCGGCGCCGAGTGCGGCTTCCACGGTGGCGGGTTCGCGCGAGAGGCGGAACTGGTAGAGGTAGGCCTGGGAAAGGCCGGCTTGCGCGAGGGCGAATTTGGGGTCGAGAACAAGCGCGCGCTGGAGCAGCGTGACGGCGCTGGCAAGGCTCTGGACCTGATCGCCGCGCTGCAGGTAGCCGCGCGCCTGGAGGTAGAAATCGTAGGCGCCGGGGGCGAGCGGAGCGCGGCTGCGGGCTTCCTGGAGGTATTCGGCGCGCATGCGGAGTTTGAGCGCTCCGGCGAGGCGTTCCACGGCGGCATCCTGCAGGTTGAAGGCGTTGGCGCGCAGGTCTTCCACGGTGACGGTTTCGGTTTGGGATGCCTGCCCGGTATCGACGAGCGTCAGCAGCAGGCGTACGCGATCGCCCTGCGCCTGCAGGTTGCCTTCGACGACCTGGCCGGCGCCGAACTTCTGGCGGGCATCGGAGGGAGTTTTGGCGTTCTGCTTACGGACTTCGCTGGCGGGGACGACGACGAGGCGGGCGTTCTCCTGCTCGTACTGCGAGAGGCGGCCGGTGATGCTCTCCATCAGACCATCGGCAAAGACGCGCAGGCTCGGGTCGCCATCGGGGACATTGAAGTTGAGGACGGCGACATGCTGCGGCGCGGGCGGGGCGAAGGCGTAGCGCCAGAGGGCGAAACCGGTGGCGAGGATGAGAACGATGGCGCCCGCGAGCAGGGTGCGGCGGGTGCGACGGCGAGTGCGGCGGCGGGCGAGTTCGGCGGGCGAAGGCGGCAGCGCGCCCTGCAAGCCCGCGAGGACATCGGTCGCGGTGACGGGCCGCTCTTCCGGCGCGGTGGCGAGGCAGCCGAGGATTACAGTCTCCCACTTCGGGTTCAGGTCCGGCGCC
>CAIRBY010000360.1 GCA_903876865.1 uncultured Acidobacteriia bacterium | reverse complement strand
TTCTCGCCCGAAGCCGAGGCCATCAAGAAGGAAATCTGCGCCATCGGCAAGAAGCTGTGGATGCGCCAGTATGTGGATGGCAATGGCGGCAACATCTCCTACCGCATCGGCCCCAACGAGATCATCTGCACTCCCACGCTGATGAGCAAGTACGATCTCACGCCCGAGGACCTCTGCATGGTGGACCTCACGGGCAAGCAAATCGCCGGCACCCGTCCCCGCACCAGTGAAATCCTGATGCACCTGGAGATCTACAAGGAGACATCTGAGGCCAAAGGCATTGTGCATTGCCACCCGGCGCACGCCACCGCCTACGCCATCACCGGCAAGATCCCGCCCACCTGCATCATCCCCGAATTCGAAGTCTTCGTCGGCCGCGTGGCCGTCTCTCCGTATGAGACGCCGGGCACCCCCGAGTTCGCGCGCACCGTGCTGCCCTTCGTCAAACAGCACAATACGATTCTGCTTTCTAACCATGGCATCGTCTGCTGGGCGGATACCGTGACGCACGCCGAATGGTACGTCGAAGTGGTCGACACCTATTGCTGGACGCTGATGCTCGCCAGCCAACTCGGCACGCCCATCACGCAGATTTCCGGGTCCAAAGCCGCTGACCTGCTGGCCATTAAGAAGAAACTCGGCCTGCCCGACGCGCGCCACGAATTGAAAGAGTGCGAACTCTGCGACGTGATGGATAGCCCCGCGCACATTGCCATTACCCCGCATCCGCTCGCCGGTTCCCCCGACGAACTGGAAACCCTAATCCAGGCCGTTACGGACCGAGTCGTGGACGCAATCAAGGGCAAGAAGTAGCGAGATTCTTTGTCCGACCCTGGGTTACATCACCAGGAGACTTATGAAGACACTTGCTCTGGGATTGCTGCTGGGACTCTGCGCCTTCGCGCAAAAGATCGATGTCGAAGCCGACACCACCGCGGATTTCACGCGCTTCCACTCGTTCGCCATCCGTGACGGCCGTCTCAACAGCAAGAACCCTTCGCTCAACAACGATATCGTCCGCAAGCGCATCGAAGCCAGCATCCAGAAGTATTTCCAGGCCAAAGGCCTGACCTTCGTCCCAACCGGTTCCGCCGATTTGAACGTACGCTATACCTTCGGATCCGTCCGCCAGACGGAGGTCGATCGCTACCCCGCCGGCTGGCGTGGTTGGGGCACCCGCGTGGTGCGCCGCCCCTTCACCGAGGGCACGCTCGTCATCGATTTGAACGATCCTTCAACCAGATCGCTGGTGTGGCGCGCCATCGCCCGGGAAGACAAAGCCGATGCCATCAAGATCGAAGGCAAACTCGACGACATGGTGCGCAAGTCCTTCGACAAATACCCGCCGAAGATCCCCAAATAGGCTAGGCCTCGCGGCCACAACTGTCCAAATTAGGGCCAGCGCCAGTCTGCAGAAAATCAGGGCCACGAGCGGGGCTCAGCTAGTAAATCCGCGAGCGTGGTGTTCGGCCCTGTGCCTGGCGACGAAGCATTCGAACTCCATCGAGGTAATAATTCTGGAGCTGGGCTGAACACGCTGGAAACTCGATTCCTGGCGACAACTGTGACTGGGTCATTGCGTGCTTCTCAGGGAAACGCTACGA
>CAIRBY010000359.1 GCA_903876865.1 uncultured Acidobacteriia bacterium | reverse complement strand
CCCCCCCCGGCCGACTACATCTTGCAGGTCCAGGCCGGGCGCGTGAGGCGAGGCACTGCGACGCGCGAGAGCAGTAGGAAATAATTCAGCGATGCTCCCACATACTCCTGCGGCGCCGCTTGCAGCGCGTTTCGATAGGTGGCGGGGACCAGGAAATCCGTGTTCGCATGCGCCGCGGCCAGCGCGGCGAGTTCTGCGGCGGTGCGCACCGTAATCAGGGTCGCAATCGGCGCTTCGGAATCGAGCGACCACTCCCGCAAGCGCGTCCGATAGGCCGGTGTGAGCGCCGCCAAATCGCGGAACTGTTCGCCGGTCACGGTGATGCCCAGCGTTTCGAACGGCATTGCGTACGGGCTCGCGCCCGCCGCCGCCGGCACCACGGCCGCATAGCGCAGGCGGGCCAGGGGCAGCGTTGCCGCGTACAGATCGTCGGCCAGATCCACCACGATCAGCGGATTGCCCCGCGCCTGCTCGCAGTAGGAGACCAGCGCCGGCGCCGCCGGTTGCACCGTGCCGCCTTCGAAGTTGAGCCCCCACGGAGCCTGCGGCAGACTGATCTTCACGAAGAAGAAGGCCCCGAGGCCCAACAGCATCCAGCGCGAGTAGCGGGGCGTGGAGAAGGGTCCCCAACCCGCGGCCAGCACGGCGAGCGCGGGAATCAGCGGCAGCAGGTACGAGGCGTTGCGGTATTGCCAGGCCAGTGTGGTGAGGAGCACCGCCCCCAGCCAGCAGGCCAGTAGCACCGCCGCGCCCGTGCGCCGGCGCAGCGCGCGGAAGAAGGCCGGGAGCGCCAGGCAGGAGGCGGCCAGCAGCAGCGGATCCGTCGCGGCCAGGCGCATGAAATAGAAGAGCGCCTGATTCTCCTGCGAGGTCTGCGGCGGCGCGCCTCCGCCATAGCCGAGGATCTCTACCGCAATATGCTCGGTCCAGAACCAGCGCGGGTGGACCGCGTATTGATACAGGAACCACGGCGCGGCGAGCGCAAATGCGAGCAGTGCGGCCAGCGTGATGCGCAGGAACGTGGGCCGCTCCTTGGGACGCGCCGCCAGCCAGTAGCAGCCCAACACGATCAGCGGCAGAAAGCCGGCGATCCCCTTGGTGAGAATCGCCCCCGCCACGCAGGCGGAGAAGCCTCCCAGGCCCGCCCGCGATTCCAGCCACGGGTCGGAAAAGAGCGCGTAGAAGGCGCCGATGCAGAAGGCGAGCAGCAACCCATCGGTGAGGCACAATCCGGCCAGGGTGAGCCAGAGGTGGTTAGAGAGCAGCAGCACCACCAGCATGGCGCCCGCGCTGAAGCCCGAAAGTTCGGCGGCCCACAGAAAGAGCAACCCGAGCGAGAGCGCGGCCATGAGCGCGATGGGCAGCCGCAGGGACCACGGAGCAATGCCGAACGCCCGCGCCGAAAGCGCCGCGCTCCAGATCAGCATCGGCGGCTTGTACAGCGCATAGCGCCCCATGAAGCGCGGCGTGAGCCAGTGGCCCTCGCGCGCCATCGCGATCGCCGAGTGCGCATAGAGCGCTTCATCCTGTCCCGTGATGTGCGAAACCGGATCGATGTAGTCCCCGGCAAGCGAGGTTCCACCCGCGCGCCACAGCAGGAGG
This sequence comes from uncultured Acidobacteriia bacterium, assembly GCA_903876865.1. GTDB lineage: Bacteria > Acidobacteriota > Terriglobia > Bryobacterales > Bryobacteraceae > Solibacter. The sequence continues at coordinate 3,749 of CAIRBY010000359.1, read as the reverse complement.
GCAAGTGCCAGCAGGGCTACGATGCAAAGGGCCCGGAGCATACGAGTAAAGACGATAGCACGGGTGGGGGGCCGCCATCGTAACCCGCTATAATTGAAGCCTAGCACTGCATCAGGAGCCACCTTCGACCATGGGACCCAATCGCCCAATGCCTGCGCGCGGCGGCGCACTGCCCGTTTCTTCGCGCGGCGCCGACCGCTATTTCGAACTCAAGTCGCAGATTCACCGCAAGCTCATCGGCGTGTTGAACCTGGAGCGCGCGTCCTCCATCCCCAAAGACCGCATCCGCACCGAAATCGGCCGCGTGGTGGAGCGCCTGCTCGACGAAGAGCGCGTGCCCATGACCACCGCCGAGCAGACTAAGATCGTCGAAGAAGTGCTGGACGAAGTGCTGGGCCTCGGCCCTCTGGAAACCCTGCTCAAAGAGCCCAGCATCAGCGATATTCTGGTCAACCGCTACAACAAGGTCTTCATCGAACGCAACGGCAAGCTCTCGGAAACAGCGGTCCGTTTCAAAGACGACGCCCATCTGCTCCACATCATCGAGAAGATCGTTTCGCAGGTCGGCCGCCGCATCGATGAAGCGCAGCCGATCGTGGATGCGCGCCTGCAGGATGGCTCGCGCGTCAACGCCATCATTCCGCCGCTCGCGCTGGACGGGCCCTGCCTCAGCATCCGCCGCTTCGGACGCCACGTCATCACGCAGGATGAAATGGTGCAGTACAAAACCCTCACCCCGGGCATCCTGCGCTTCCTCTCCGCCTGCGTGCAATGCAAGTGCACGGTGCTCATATCCGGCGGTACCGGCAGCGGTAAGACCACGATGCTGAACGCACTCTCCCGCTTCATCCCCGAAGAGGAACGCATCATCACCATCGAGGACACAGCCGAGTTGCAGTTGCAGCAGCGCCACGTGATCAAGTTCGAAACGCGCCCGCCGAACCTCAACAAGGAAGGCGGCATCAATCAGCGCATTCTGCTGCGCACCGCGCTGCGTATGCGGCCAGACCGCATCATCGTGGGCGAGTGCCGCGGCGCCGAAGCGCTCGATATGTTGCAGGCGATGAATACCGGCGTGGAAGGCTCCATGAGCACGGTGCACGCCAACACGCCCAAGGACGCTTTCTCCCGCCTGGAGACCATGGTCATGATGGCGGACCTGGAAATTCCCACCCGCGTGATTCTGCAGCAACTCTCCAGCGCGATCCGCCTGGTGGTGCAGGTCTCGCGCCTGCAGGATGGCACCCGCAAAGTGCTTAGCGTCAGCGAAGTGCTGGGCGTGGAAGAAGACAAGGTCCACCTGCAGGAGATCTTCATGTTCGAACGCATCGGCGTGACCGATTCCGGCAAAGTGCAGGGACGTTTCCGCGCCACCGGCATCATGCCCAAAATTCTGGAGCGCCTGCGCATCAGCGGCGTGACCGTGCCGCCGCACATCTTCGAAGAAGTGGTTCCGGTCAATCTCTAAGCGTAGGGCAGGCGTTTCCGCCTGCCAACTTCTCGCACGTGCCGGGTTGGCGGGCGAAACCGCCTGTCCTACCTAACTCTTCAGCGTGATTTTGTAGACCAGCGCTTCGGGTGAAGGCGCGGCATGCGGCGCGGCCAATGTGAGCGCCTCGTCCGTGATCTTCCACTCGATCTTCTCCGTACTGCCCACCAGCGCGATTGCGGCGATGGGGCGGTTCAACTGCCGCGCGGCATTGCCCAGCGAGCGGACGCGCAGTTCCTGCGTGGGTACGCCGAGTTGGATCATGTAGAGCACGTCTCCGCGCGTGGTGAAGCGCACATCTTCCGCCGTCACCGGTTTGCCCTTGCCCTCGTTGAAGCCCTGCGCGCGCAAAGGCGCCATCTGCGATGCCGGACCTTCGCCGAAGACTTTCCACGGGCGCGTGCCGAAGATGCACTCGCGGTTGATCCCCATCCAGTGCGTGATGCCTTCCACCACCGTCAACTCGTCGGAATCCAGCGTGCCGTCGCCGCGCACCGGGATGCTCAATAGCAGGTTGCCGTTCTTGGCGACGATATCGGCGAGCGTGCGGATCACGGTCGCGGCGGTCTTGTACTTGTGCTGCTCGAAGACGCGCCGGTCGTAGTGCCAGTTGCCGATGCAGGTATCGGTCTGCCACGGGAACGGCTCAATCTCCGAAGCCTGGCCGCGTTCGATATCCCACACCATCGCCTTGCGCTGCAGGTCCTTCAGGCCCTTGCCGTTCATCACGGCTTCGAGTTTGCCGCCGTGCAGTTTCATGTTGCTGTTGTAAAGGTGCGCGGCCAGTTTGAGGCCGGCGTCGCTCACCGGGTACAGCGGCACGGCATCGTCGTCGTAGTAGACCAGGTCGGGATGATACTGGTTGATCAGGTCCGCGGTGCGGTTGTAGAAGCGCTCGCAATAGGCCACGTCGGGAATGCTGGCGCCGGTATCGGCGGGCCAGTCCCAGAGCTTGGAAGTGTCGGTGAGTTTGCCCGGCGTGTGCGCCTGCGCGTAGAGATCTTGCGGGTCCAGGCCGTCCCACCACTGGCCTTTGCCCTGGGCCTTGGTCAGCTTGCCGTCATAGGGCACGCCAGCCAGCGGACCGCTCTTATCCGCGCCCTGCGAGGGCTCGTACCACATCCACGCGTGCGAGGCGTGCACGCTCACGCCGAACTTCAAGCCCTGCGCCCGCGCCGCGCGCGACCATCCGCCGATCAGGTCCTTCTGCGGGCCGAGCTTGACGGAGTTCCACGGCTGATGCTTGCTGTTGAAGTTGTCGAAATTGTCGTGGTGATTGGCGAGCGCCACGAAATACTGCGCTCCCGCCTTCTTGTAGAGATCGATGAGGTGCTCAGGATTCCAGTTCTCCGCCTTCCACTGGTGAATCACGTCCTTGAAACCGACCTTGGAAGGGTGGCCGTAGTGGTCCAGGTGGAACTTGTAATCGGCCTCGCCTTCCATATACATTTTGCGCGCGTACCAGTCGCCGTTCTCGGGCTGGCACTGCGGACCCCAATGCGCCCAGATGCCGAACTTCGCGTCGCGGTACCAGTCCGGTGTCTGGTATTGCTGCAGCGATTCCCAGGTGGGCTCGAACTTTCCCTTGGCCATGGGTTCGATCTTGCTGCCGAGCGGCGAAATGAATTTCTCGGCCGCGAAGCCGCGCCGCGCCTGCAGCGCGAATGCGCCTGCGGACAGGGCCTGGAGTGCCTGACGGCGGTTCAGTCTCATCGTGGTGACTCTCCCCTACGGTAGTTTCGGAGTGACAACTCTTTAGTGTAATGCAACTGCTTCACTTCTTCTTCGCGGCGGATTCCGGCTCCAGCAGATACCACGGCGTGGGCACGGCGCCAATGGGAATGCGCCAGGCTTCCGCCGTCTTCTCCGCCCAAACCGGCTCGCCGATCGCTTCCCCGGCGCCGTTCAGCGCGACCACTTTGATGCGCGCGATGCCACCCGCCATGTGGCGCAGCAGTATGGTGCCGGTTACGGTTTCAATCGTGGTTGGCTCCTTGCCCCAATTGGTCAGGGAGGTGCGCTGCGGGTTCCACTCCATCCCCGTATTCGCCGTGCGGGCGCCCACGGAGAGCAGCATCGGCGCGCCGCACTCGATCTTCGCGCGGCATGGTCCCGAGGTGTGGTTGAGCGCGGTCAGGGTGATGGCGCTGAATTCGTTGTCGATCTCCGCGCCGAGATTGCGCAGCGCCTTCGGTTGCGCCTTGTTGAAGCCGATCAGCGCCTGTGTGCCGGGCGTATCGATGCTGACCACGCCGGGTTT